>NZ_JBEZFT010000051.1:0-50222 GCF_040649595.1 Kribbella sp. NPDC048915
GCCTGCCCCACACTGTGGGGCAGGCAGCGGCTTTGTCTGTTTAGGGTGCTGCTTGTGGACGACGTCAGCGTGGTGGACTATCACACGGCCGGAGAGCCGTTCCGGATCGTCACTTCCGTCGAGATTCCGGGGGCCTCGGTCGCGGACCGTCGCGTCACCGCGCAGCGCTCCGCGGCGATCGACGCCGTACGGCAGTTGCTGGTCAACGAGCCGCGCGGTCACGCGGACATGTACGGCGGATTCGTCGTACCGGCCGACGACGACGGCGCGGACTTCGGCGTGGTGTTCTGGCACAAGGACGGCTACTCGACGGCGTGCGGGCACGGGACGATCGCGCTCGCGACGTGGGCGCTCGACACCGGCCTGGTCCAGGGGCCCGAGGTCACCATTGACGTGCCGTCCGGGCGGGTGACCGCCCGCGTGGACGCCGCGAGAGGTGTTGCCTTTCGCAACGTTCCGTCGTACGTGCTGCGGCGTCAGGTACCGGTGCCGACGGCGCGTGGCGACGTACTGGCCGACATCAGCTACGGCGGAGCGTTCTACGCCTCGGTCCCCGCTTCAGCGCTCGGTCTGTCGGTGACGCCGGCGTGCTACACGGAACTGATCGCCGCGGGCCGCTCGATCAAGTGGGCGCTGGACTCGTCGGCGGTGCATCCCTCCGACCCTCGGCTCAGTGGGCTCTACGGGACGATCCTCTACGACGATCTCGGCGACGGTGCGGACGGGCCGCATCAGCGGAACCTCGCGGTGTTCGCGGACGGGGAGGCGGACCGTTCGCCGTGCGGCTCGGGTACGTCGGCCCGGTTGGCGCTGCTGCACGACGAGGGCCGGCTGCGTGTCGGGCAGACGCTGCGCCACGACTCGATCGTCGGTACGACGTTCCTCGGCCGGGTGGTCTCGCAGACGCCGGACGGTGTGATCACGGAGGTCACGGGGTCGGCGTACCGGACCGGGACGGCGACGTTCAGCCTGGATCCGCGGGATCCGTTGGGCACTGGATTCACGCTGCGCTGATCTCAGATTGCGACGGCCGAGCTCGCGGTGAGCCGCTAGGTTTGGGTTCATGATCTTCATCACCGCGAAGTTCCGCGTGCAGCCCGAGTACGCCGAGGACTGGCCCGCGATCACCGCCGACTTCACCAGCGCCACCCGCGCCGAGCCGGGCTGCCTGTGGTTCGACTGGTCCCGCTCCCTCGACGACCCGAACGAGTACGTCCTGGTCGAAGCCTTCGCCGACGACGACGCAGCCACCCACCACGTCACGTCCGCGCACTTCAAGGCCGCCCAGGAGCACCTCCCACCGCACCTGGTCGAAACCCCGCGCATCGTGAACTTCAAACTCCCCCAGGACGACTGGTCCGAACTCGGCGAACTAGCCGTCAAGTAGCTTGCACAAGGACACCCTTGCACAAGGACACCGCAGACAAAGCGAAGGCCCGGACCACCTGGTCCGGGCCTTCTTCCGTAGCGGGGGCAGGATTTGAACCTGCGACCTCTGGGTTATGAGCCCAGCGAGCTACCGAGCTGCTCCACCCCGCGTCGTTGTGTCTTTAGTTTAGAGGATCCGGGCTGAGCAACCAAATCGGGTCCCGGTACGCCTCGGATCCGTCGAAATCGGGTGCCTCCCGGAGGCATCGCGGCGTACCGTCCGAAGTATGTCTCGACACCTCATCCGGCCGTTCGAGGAGGCGGATCTGCCGGCGGCGGCCGCGCTGCTCGCCGAGCGGCACAAGGAGCACCGCAAGCGGCATCCGCTGCTGCCCGCGGACTACGAGGACGAGCGCTTCGCGCTGATCGAGGTCACGGCGGCGTGGGAGACCGAGGGTGCGTCCGGTGCCGTCATGGTCGAGGGCGGCGAGCTGACCGGGTACCTGTTGGCCGCACCCAAGCCGTCGTCTGTGTGGGGCCCGAACATCTGGGCCGAGGCCGCCGGCCAGGCTGTTCGTGAGCCAGAACACATTCGCGACCTGTACGGTGCCGCCGCAACCACATGGGTCGACGAGGGGCGTATCGCACATTACGTCCTGGTGCCCGATGACGCGGCGCTGGTCGACGCGTGGTTCCGGCTGGCGTTCGGCTCGCAGCATGCGCATGCGATCCGCCCGGCGCCCGAGGCTCCGTTCCCTCCGCCCACGCGCTTGGCCGTACGGCGTCCCGTCCGCGCGGACATCCCCGTACTCGCGGAACTCGATCTCGCGCTGCCCCGTCATCAGGCGCTCTCGCCGGTGTTCTCGGCCGGCGAACTGCCGACGCTGGAAGAAGCGGTGGCGGACTGGGAGGAATCGATCGACGACCCTGACTACGCGACCTTCGTTGCCTTGTACAACGGTGAGGTCATCGGGTCGGCTGTCGGCTGCGCACTCGACAAGTCGAGCCTGCACAGCGGACTCGCCAAGCCGGACAACGCCGGGTTCCTCGGCTTCGCGGCCGTACTGCCCGAGGCGCGCGGGCTGGGTGCGGGGCGAGCGCTGGGCGAGGCTGTGCTGCAGTGGTCGGCGGAGACCGGGTACACCTCGGTGGTGACCGACTGGCGGGTGACGAACCTGCTGTCGTCGCGGACGTGGCCGCGGTTGGGATTCCGGCAGACGTTCCACCGGCTGCATCGGCTGATCGGGTACTGAGCTGCCGCTGGCTGATCGAGGTTCTGGCCGCTCGGTTTTCCACAGCTGCGAATTCACCGGTTCGGCAGGGGCGTGATCGCTGCATCTTCTTGGTCACGAAGGGCGCTTCGCAGCAGGCGAGGCGCCGCGGTGTTCAGGAGGCAGCCATGTCACGTTCGTCGTTTCGTTCCCGAGCCGTGCCGTCCGCCCGTCGTATCGTGACCGGAGGTGCGGTCGTGCTGGCCGCGTTCGGATTCTCGGTGGGCACTGCCTCAGCAGCGGAATTCGATCCTTCGCCGACGTGTTCGGCGCTCCACCCCTCCCCCGAGCAGAAGGCTGGCACCTTGGACGGCTTCGTGATCGAGCATCTCCCCGATGGTCTCGGCTCCCCGAGCGACTTCGAGTACGAGTGGGAGGACGTGTCGTTCCACAGCCGGGTCTGGGAGACCGGGCCGGATCCGGAGGGTGCGTACAAGGTCGACCTGACCGTGAAGACGCTGCGCGGCGAGCGACTGACCGATCTCGAGGCCGTGAAGGACTTCCTCGTCGAGTACGAGGAGAAGGAGCCCGGCTCGTGGCAGCTCGTCCCCGTCAAGGTCGGCGGGTACGACGGTCTGCTCGCGGACAACGAGGTGTTCTATTTCATCGAGCCCGGTGTCGCGGCCGAGGTCACGATCGACAAGGACCGCTTCACCGACGAAGACCTGGTCGACACCGCCGCCGGCTTCCGTCCGGCCCCAACCCCCTGACGACGAACGGGGCGGCGACGCCGATGTGATGTCGGTGTCGCCGCCCCGGGAGTCCTGCCTGCCCGGCCTGGCACTCAGCCTTGTTTCCGGGCCGGCCGGCTCATCCTGTCGGTGAGGGCGGAGGGTTCGTCGGTGTCGCCGGTGGGTTCGTCGGCGCGCCCGACGGTGGTGCCGACGGTGTCGGGGTCGACGTGCCCGCGGCGGCAGTCGCAGCTCTGTCGAGCGCGGACTTCATCTGGTTGAGGTTGTTCTGGTAACCAGCAAGGTCGCCGTTCTTCAGCGCCGTCTGTGCCCGGTTCCACGCGGCCTGGGCATCGGCGATCGCCTGCTTGACCGTCTGGTTCGGTTGCTGCGTTGTCGGTGGCTTCTCGGTCCCCGGTGGCAGTTCGCCGGTGTCGACGCTGGTGTTGAAGACCTTCGTCAGGGCTTCCTGCAACGTGCCACCGAAGGCGACCCGCTCACCGAACGACACCAGGACGTACCGCAGGACGGGGTAACTACCCGGACCGCTGGTCCGCACCGAATACACCGGCTGGACGTACAGCAGACCACCGCCGAGCGGCAGCGTGAGCAGGTTTCCGTACTGCGCTCTCGCACCGCTGTTCGGCTGGTTGATCGGCAGCAGCGCCTGTCTGATGCCTTCGTCGGTCTGGAACTTGTTGTACACCTGCCCCGGACCTGGGATCTGCAGGTTGCCCGGCAATCGCAGGATCCGGAATTTGCCGTAGTCCGGCGACGTCGCCTCGGCGTCGACCGCCATGAAAGCCGTGAGGTTCTCTCGTTCACCGTTCGGTACGTACACCGACGTCAGCGAGAACTTCGGCTCCTTCTGATCCGGCATCCGCAACGACAGATAGAAGGGAGGCTGAGCGATTTGAGCAGGCGAGTCACTACCGGCGGACGACACCGCGGTCGGGTCGGCCGGCACGCGCCACAGGTCACTGTTCTGGTACCAGGTGCTGGCGTCCTGGACGTGGTACTTCGCGAGCAGGTCGCGCTGCACCTTGAACATGTCCTCCGGGTAGCGCAGGTGCGACATCAGGTCGGGCGAGATGTCCGAGCGCGGCTTGACCGTGCCGGGGAAGGCCTTCATCCAGGTCTTCAGCACCGGGTCGGTCTGGTCCCACTCGTACAGCTCGACCGAGCCGTCGTAGGCGTTGACGACCGCCTTCACCGAGTTACGGATGTAGTTGATCTTCTCGCTCGGTTGCTGCGCGATCGTCCCGCGGCCGGTGGTGGTGTCCCGGGTGCTGACGTCCAGGTCGACCTTCTCGGCGTACGGGTAGTTGTCCGAGGTGGTGTAGCCGTCGACGATCCAGACCACCTGACCGTCGACGATCGCCGGGTACGGGTCCCCGTCCGGCGTCAGCCACGGCGCGGCCTTCTCGACGCGCTCACGCGGGGTGCGGTCGTAGAGGATCTTCGACTCGGAGTTCACCCGGCTGGACAGCAGGATGTTGGCGTCGCGGAACTTCGTGGCGTAAAGCAGCCGGTTGGCGAACGAGCCGATCGGGACGCCGCCCTTGCCCTCGTAGGTGTTCAAGGTCGGATCGCCGCCCTTGCGGCCTTCGGGGGTGTCGAGCTCGACGGCCGGCGCGCCCTCGGGGGCGCCGACGATCGAGTACTCCGGGGAGTTCTCGCCGAAGTAGATCCGCGGTTCGTAGTCCCCGAGATCACCGGTCGGCGGCAGGTCCTTCTCGGTCCACACCGGGATGCCACCCTGGGACTGGTTGCCGTTCGCCGCGACGACGCCGTAGCCGTGGGTGTAGACGGTGTGGTCGTTGTTCCAGTTCCGCTGTCCGGCGGGCAGCCGGTCGATCTGGACCTCGCGGACAGCGATGACCGTGTCGTTGACCTTGTCCTTGATCTTGTACCGGTCGACGTCGAGATCGGTCGGGAAGGAGTAGAAACCACGGACCTGCTGCAGCTGCTCGAATGTCGGACCGATCACGGTCGGGTCGATCAGCCGGATACCGGGCAACACCTCGGCGTCCGCGGTCAGCTCCTCTGGCCGCGCGGTCGTCTTCGCGTTGTACTCGGTGACCTGCGTGTTCTCGAGTCCGTACGCCTGCCGCGTGGCCTCGATGTTCTTCGTGATGTACGGCGCTTCCTTCACCGGCTCGCTCGGCCGCACACGCAACTGCTGAAGCGCGGCGGGCCAAAGCGCGCCCAGAAGAATCGCCGACAGGATCAGCACGACCGTGCCGACACCCGGCAGCAGCCAGGTCCGGCGGACCACGTTGGCGAAGAACAGACCGGCGCACAGCACCGCGATGACAGCCAGGATCTCCTTGCTGGGCAGGACCGCGTTGTCACCGGTGTAGGAGATACCGGTGAAAAGCCGGGCATCGGAGGTGGTGAGGCCGTAGCGGTCCAACCAGTAGCTGAAGGCCTTCAGCAGCACCAGCAGACCGAGCAGCACCGAGAACTGCACCTGCGCCGCGCCCGAGGCCTTCTGTCCCTTGGCCGACGGACGGAAACCGCCGTACAGGTAGTGGGTGATGATCGCGGCGACAAGCGAGAGGAGCACGATCGAGTAGCCGAAGCCGAGCAGCACGCGCAGCCACGGGTAGTCGAAGACGAAGAACGCGATGTCCTTGTTGAAGTGTTTGTCGGTGACGCCGAACGGCGTGCGGTTCCGCCAGGCCAGGAAGGTCTTCCACTCCCCCGACGCCGCGGAGCCGCCGAAGATCAGCATCAGGCCGCCGATGACGCCGATGGCGATCTTCGCGTGCTGCTGCAGCAGCTCGCCGTACCGCTCGAAGCCCGGGCTGGGCGACGGCGCGAGTGCTACGCGCGGCTTGGTGCGGTACGCGATGATGATGTTCGCGACGACCGCGGCCGCCATCAGCAGGCCGACGACGAAGAACAGCAGGATCCTGGTGCCGAGCACGGTGCTGAACACCGACCCGAGGTCCACCGACCGATACCAGAGCCGCTGGGTCCAGACGTCGGTGAAGACACTGAAGAGGATCAGCAGGACGATCAGTGTGGCAATCGTCGGCAGCAGGGCACGGGGACGCCCGCCGTTGCGCCGTGGTCTCCGGGCGGCAGGCTCCTCCGGCATGTCGTAGACGCCGTCGCTCATGGTTTCTCCTCGTCGCTCATGCCGTCGACCCCAGGACCTTCACCCGACCGGCTGCCGGCCGAAGGTTCGAATGTCAAAGACAGTACTTCGCACAGCGTGGGGACCAAGTCGACCCCGGTCAGCACCGCGCTGTCTTCGTCGTGCGCGCGCAACCGGACGGCGCCGAACCGGCCGCCTGCACGCAGCACGGCCGCGACCATCCGGACCTCGTGGCGGCGCGGATCGCTGCCGGCCATGCGCGCCAGCTCGGCATCCGAATCCACGTCGTCCAGCCCGGACTCGGCGGCCGCCGGGAGCACGATCCGCTCGATCGCCAACGCGCAGCCGGTGACCCCGTCGGGCCACTCGATCCGGCCGAGCGTGTCGGCGAGATGCTCGTCCTCGACCCCGCCGGGCAGCTCCCCCTGGGCGACCGGCGTCAGCGGCTGGGACGCGTCATCGGCACCGAGCTGGGCGGCGAGCTGCGGCTCTGCGCGCAGCAGTTCCTCGGTCGGGACCAGCGCGAACAACTGCGCGGGCTGGTCCCAGCCCGCGCTGCTCACGTGCTTCTCGATCTCGATCACCGCGCGGCTGAGCGCGTCGGGCGGCAGGGTGCCTACGGAATCCATGCCGACAGATCTTCCCTTCGGCTCACCGGTTGGTCCAAATGTGTCACTGGCTGCACGACGGAACCTCCCCCTTACCGTCCGCGATCGCCTTGAGAGCGTCGATCGCGTCGGTCAATGTGCCGATCTTCACCAGCTGAATGCCCTGCACGTCCGCGTGCAGCGCTGCCTCGCAGTTCGGCGCCGGCACCAGGAACACGGTCGCGCCGTCCTCCCGGGCTCCGGCGATCTTCTGCTGGATGCCGCCGATCGCGCCGACCTGGCCGAGCGCGTCGATCGTCCCGGTGCCGGCGACGTGCTTGCCGTTCAGCAGCGGCCCGGGGGTCAGCTTGTCGTAGATGGCCAGCGCGAACGCGGTGCCCGCGCTCGGTCCGCCGATGTCCTGGCCGAGGTTGACCGTCACCTTCACCTGCGAGTCGACGCCGATCGTGATCCCGACCATCGGTCGGGTCTCGTCGCCGGGGGTCGGGGCCGTCTTCAGCTGGACGGTCTGCTCCGCGGTGCCCCGGCGGATCAGGAAGACGACGTTCTCCCCCACCTTGTGCTTGCGGACGAACTCACCGACCTGCGGGACCTGCGTCACCGGCTGGCCGTCCACGGCCAGCACCAGATCACCCGGCTTGAGCTTTCCCTGTGCCGGCGACTTGTCCGCGACCGTCGACACCTTGGTGTGGAACGGGACCTTCGCCGCCTGCAGGGCGGCCGCGACCGCGCTGTCCTGCGAGCCGGTCATTTCGGCGGTGTTCTGCTCCTCGACCTCTTCGGCGCTCTGCTCCGGCGGGTAGATGATGTCGCGCGGGAACAGGTCGTGATGCGGGTCGAGCCAGTTCCGCATCGCCTGCGGCAGAGTCAGCTGGCGATCCGGCGAGGTCACCGACACCGTGGTCAGATCGAGCTGACCGGTGGTCGGGAAGGTCTCGTGACCGGTGATCTGGATGACCGGCTTGTCCTTCGACGACCCCAGTGTGTCCTTGACCGGACCGGGGCTGAACGAGACGAACGGCACCGGGAAGGCCGTGACCAGGCCGAGCGAGACGACAAGCACGACGATCGAAGCGACCAATGTGGCGGTACGACGTGTCACGAACCCTGCCCTGCGATCTTGGAGCCGGAGCCTCGAACCTCCGAAGAGGCCGGCTGATGAGTACGACGACCGAAGCCGCGGCGACGTTCCGGAACGGCCCGGGGACCCGGCGCTGCGAGCGCGGCGTTGAAGCGACGGAACTCCTCGACCGAGGCGAAGGGACCACCGGTACGGCGCGGCTCGCGGCTGCGCCACCCGCGCCAGGCGGCCCAGCACATGGCGAGCAGCGTGGCGGTCAGCGGGAACGCCAGCCACGCCAACACCTTCATCGGGCCACCTTCATGCGCCCAGCGTACGGGTCAGTGAGCCCCGACCCACTCGGTGCCACCGTCGCTGAAGCGCTGGTGTTTCCAAATCGGGACCTCGGCCTTGAGTTCGTCGATCAGCCGTCGGCAGGCCGCGAACGCCACATCACGATGCGAAGCCGCCACCGCCACGATCACCGCGGCGTCGCCGATCTCCAGGTCCCCGGTCCGGTGAACCGCGGCCAGCGCCGTCACTTCGGGGTCGTCGCAGATCCGCAGTGCGACCTTCCGCAGGTGCTCCAACGCATCCGGGTGAGCCTCGTAGCCGAGGCTCTCGACCGGTTTGTCGTGGTCATGATTGCGCACGGTGCCGATGAAAAGCGCAGTTCCGCCCGCAGAAGGGTCCGCGACGGCTGCCAGCACCTCGTCACTGGACAACGCGCTGTCGCGGATGTCCAGCAGTCTGATCGCGTCGCTCATCCGTTCCTCATTCCCGGCAGCTCCCCCGCCCACACAGCGCACCTCTCCTTCCCCCGCAGCGCAATTCTCCCCTGTCGCTGCCGCGGCGGGTACAGCACCTCCCCCTTTCCGGGCCGTCGGCCGGTGAGTTCCGCCGTACCGTCGCTGCGGTGCGTGCTGCGCCGGACACCTGGAGGGACTGTTGCTTTCCTCACCTACCGGCACACCGGATCAGCGGCTCTGCCCGCGGCGAACACGGGCTGTGAGGGGCTCGGCGGAGGAGGAACTGGTCGCGGGAACCAGTACGTTGGAGTTGTACGCCCCACCGCACAGGAAGGCCCTCCGATGAGCGACGAACCGGACAACCCGTTCAAGGGCACGCCGTTCGAGGCCATGTTCCAGCAGTTCTCCGGTGCGGCCGGCCAGGGCGGTATGCCGGATCTGAACGCGATCTTCGCCCAGGTCCAGCAGATGCTGAGCGGTTCCGCCGACGGCAAGCCGGTGAACTGGGAGCTGGCCAAGGACATCGCCCGGAAGACCGTCTCCGCCGCAGGCGACCGATCGATGACACCGACCGACGGGGATCGGGTCGCGGACGCGGTCCGGCTCGCCGAACACTGGCTGGACGACGCCACCACGCTGCCTGAGATCTCCACCACTTCCGCTGCCTGGAGCCGCGCGGAGTGGGTCGAGAACACCCTCCCGGTCTGGCAGACGATCGTGGACCCGATCGCCGAGCACGTCGCGGGCGCGATGGGCAACGCGCTCCCGGCCGAGGCGCAGCAGTTCGCGGGCCCGATGGCCGGGATGCTGCGACAGCTGGGCGGTTCGGTCTTCGGCGCGCAGGTCGGTCAGGGCCTCGGTGAGCTTGCCGGCGAGGTCGTGAGTTCGTCCGACATCGGCCTGCCGTTGGGCCCGACCGGTCAGGCGATCCTGCTGCCGGACAACATCGCCAAGTTCGCCGACGGACTCGGGCTGACCGACGAGGACGTCCGGCTGTACCTCGCCCTCCGTGAGGTCGCGCACCAGCGGCTGTACGCCGGGGTTCCGTGGCTGCGCCAGCATCTGCTGTCCGCGGTCGCCGACTACGCGGCCGGGATCGAGGTCGACACCGGCAAGATCGAGCGCGCGATGGCCGACATCGACCCGCAGAACCCGGAGGCCATGCAGGAGGCGCTGGCCGGCGGGCTGTTCGAGCCCGAGGATTCGGAGCAGCAGAAGGCCGCCCTCGTCCGCCTCGAGACCACCCTCGCCCTGGTCGAAGGCTGGGTCGACGACGTCGTCCGTGAAGCCACCAAAGACCGGATGCCGGCCGCGGTTCAGCTCGCCGAGACCGTCCGCCGACGCCGCGCCGCCGGTGGCCCCGCCGAACAGACGTTCGCCACGCTCGTCGGCCTCCAGCTCCGCCCGCGCCGCCTCCGCGACGCCGCCAACCTCTGGGCCGCGGTCCGCGACGCCCGCGGTGTCGAAGGCCGCGACCACCTGTGGTCGCACCCGGACCTGATGCCGAGCACCGCCGACCTGGACGACCCGATCGGTTTCGCCCAGCACGCCGGGGAACTGTCCGACCTCGACATCAGCGACTTCCTCGACGAGCAGACCTCCGAGCCGCCGACCGGTGAGTCGTCGACGGACCAGTCATCGACGGACCAGTCATCGGCAGGCCAGTCGTCGACCGACAAGCCCCCGACCGACAGGCCTTCGACGGATCAGCCCGACGGCGACAAAGGCGACGAGTCCGGCAAGTAGTTCGGTCACCGAACCCCCGCCTGTCAGCGTTCAGGCGGGGGCGGGGAAACTTGCGGGATGCTTCATGCGGATGCTGTCTCGGTCCTGGAACGCTGGCGTGCGCCCAACACGGAGCAGGAGGACCTGCGGACGCACTACCTCCGCCACCTCGCCGTACACCCCGACGGCATGTGGCGAACCTGCCGGCCGGAGCACGTGACCGCCAGCGCCCTGGTCGTCGACGCCGCCGGTGAGAACACCCTCCTCACCCTGCACAAAACCGTTGGCCGATGGCTCCAACTAGGCGGCCACTGCGAGCCGACCGACACCACTCTCAGCGGCGCCGCGCTCCGAGAGGCCACCGAAGAATCCGGCCTCCCCGGCCTCACGGTCGGCCCCGAGCCCCTCCAGCTCTCCCGCCACCTCCTGGAAGCGGGCGGCTGCGCCGGCGTCTACCACTTGGACGTCCAGTACCTGGTCACGGCCACGACCACGCAGTACACGGTCAGCGACGAATCCGAAGCCCTCGCGTGGTTCCCCCTCACCGCCCTCCCACCCCACACCGACCACTCGGTCAAGTCCCTGGCCACCCAAGCCCTGCGCCACCTCTCGCTCCCCCACCCCTGAACACACAGGAGAGCGCGGACAACCGACATTCCGGGCCCTCCCGCTGTGGCGCGGTCCATCACATCCCCCGGACGTGTCCCCGTACCGCGACCACAGACAGCCCCACCCAACTTCCCCGTCATGCGTCCCCCGTGACCGGCCGCATCTCCCCGGTGCGGTCGGGTGTCGACGTGTACCGCCCCTGAACGGCATCGGCGACGGTGGTGTCCCCCGGTTGTGCTCCCCGTTGCATGGTGAACGAGCGGGACGGACGAAGGTGACGGGTCAGGGGTGACGAAGAACAGACCTTGTCGCGTCCCAGCCTTCGAGGCCTGGATCCAGTCGCGCTATGTCAGCGTTTGATCGCAGACGGTGCCAGCCAGGCCCGATGGCCACGGCATGGCGGCGGGGTTTGTGGGACTCGAGCAGCTCGAGTGGGGTGTCGAACGTCGGCGCCAGTTCCACGAGCCAGTCGGCGACGGGCGGTTGGAAGCCCATCGCGGCCAGCGAACCGTCCTCGGACGGCGTCACGGCGATGTCGGCGTGGCTGAGAGCGCGGAACAGTTTGCCGATCAGGAGGCCGGGGAGGTCGGGTACGTCGTACGAGACCGCGACCACTGCTGCGGCGGGGCCGGCGAGTTCGACGGCGTGGAGGACGGGGCGGGTGGGATCGACGGCGTACGTCGGAGTGCCGGGCCAGGTGAGTTCGTCGAGTTCGGCGACTGCGGCCTCGTCGCCGCCGGCTACTGCCACTGCTACCTCGACGCGATCCAGTGCGGCGAGGACCTCGTAGGTGTCCTCGGCGAGCGCTAGCCGCCACTTCTCCGGATCGCGTCCCGGCGGAGCCCAGCTCCCCGACGCCGGCACGACAACCACCACCACCCGCCGATCGGCAGAAGAGTCGGCAGGAGCGGACTCCGCCGACGAGTCGGCCGTGGGTGGGCCGGCAATAGGCGAGTTAGCTGGATAAGAGTCAGCCGTCACCCATCGAACCCTAGGCGGTCGCGCTGAACTCGGGTTTCAGGAGGCCCAGGCGCATCGCGGTCATGATGGCGTGAGCACGGTTGGTGACCGCCAGCTTTTCGTAGATGCGAGACACGTAGGTCTTGGCCGTCGAGTGGCTGACGAACATGGTTGCCGCGATGGCCGGCACGGACAGGCCGGTGGCGAGCAGCGACAGGACCTCGTGCTCACGCGGGCTCAGTGTCAGAGCAGCGGACACATTGCCGGCCGCGGCGAGCTCGGGGAGTTCGGCGGGGCCTGACAGCGGCGCGGATGCGGCAACCGCGTGACCGGCGCGGGCAAGCGCGGTGGCCAGGCCGGTGGCGGTGAAGGAGCAGGCGGCCACGGCGGCGTGGCGGATGGCTCCGAGGACTTCGGCGTTGGGCGCGGTCTTGTCGACGAAGGCGGAGACACCGGTCTCCAGAGCGCGGAACAGGACGGCGTCCTCGCCTTGGGCGGTGAGGACGACGATGCCGAGTTCGCTGTGCCGATCGCGCAGGTCGCGGGCCAGTTGGAGGCCGTCGGCGTCGGGGAGGGCGACGTCCAGGACAACCACGTCCGGCTGCGTGGCGGCGATGAGCTCGGCGGCTTCGGCCGCCAGGCCGCATTCGCCGACGACAGCGATGTCACTGTCGGCGCCGACCAGGCGGGTCAGTCCGTACCTGGTCAGCGTATGGCCGTCGATCACGACGACCTTGATCGAGTTCTGCATAGTGGCCCCCCCGTGTTGCCTCTCCTGTGCCCCCCAGCTGGAGAATCGCTGTCGTTCACCTTCTGTAACGCTGATCGGCGCGACTCTACGGTCCGTTACGGAATTCCCCAAGGTGCTTTCCAACCCAAGTAGTTGAGCGCTTGGTTACCCGTTTACACGGGCGTTCGAAGCAGACCGCGGCCGAGCTGTTCTCATGCGGCGGTCAGGATCGCGACCAGCGCGCCGCCGAGCATGAACGGGCCGAAGCTCAGGCTGTGCCGGAGGGTGACCCGGCGCAAGACCAGCAGCCCGAAGCTGACCACACCCATCAGCAGGAAGCCGAGCGAGGCACCGAACAGGAGCGTCGGCCAGCCGAGCCAGCCCAGTGCGATGCCGATCGCGCCGGCCAGCTTCACGTCCCCCGCCCCCAGTTGCCCGCGACTGAGCACACCCAGCACGAAGTACGAGCCGCCGAGGACGAGGCAGCCGAGCAACGCACGCAGCAGACTGCCCGGTCGTCCCTCGATCGCCGCGGCGATCGCAAACAGCACCAGTAAACCCGGGTACAGCGGCAGCGTCAGCCGGTCGGGCAGCCGCTGGACAGCGACATCGACCGCAGCCAAGGCAACCCCGAGCGCGCCGATGAACGCAAAACCGGCAGCATCGGCGTGCCCTGCGAACCGCGACAGCACCAGAGCAAGTACTCCCGCGGTCGTCAGTTCGAGGGCGAACGGTACGCCGAACCACCCACGGCAGCTCGCACAACGGATCGCGAAACGCCCACTCACCGGCGTGGCGCACCGTGCGCAACTGGTTCGCATCGGTTCACCCGTTGCCACCGACAACTGGAACACCGTGCCCCGCAACAACAGGCCGGCCGCAAACCCGATGGTCGCCCCAACGACTGTCCATGTCACGTCCATGTGGGTCAAGGTACGGCGCACCCGCACCGAACGGAACGTTCACGCCGCAGAACTGACCGCTGAGCCGACAACGTCAGCCGAACGGACGACACGCCTGTCGTCCGCCCGGCCATCGGTGTCGGGCGATGTCAGCCGACCGGTCCGCGCGTTCTGGCCGATCGACCGATGCCGGGCCTGGCCGGCGATCGATCACTGTTTCGGTACCGACCGGCACAGCGCCGATCGATCACCCGGTGGGTCCCTGAACCCGCCAGCCAGAAAAGGGGTTTCACCATGCTCAAGCAGTTGCCAGCCACCGTGCTGACCTACGCCAAGCAGATGCGCCGTGACGACCGCGGTGCGGCCATGGTCGAGTACGGCCTGCTCCTGGCGTTCATTGCCATCGCCGTCATCGGGGTCCTGGTTGTCCTGGGCCCGGCCATCGCCGGTCTGTTCCAGCAGGTCGTCGACGCCCTGCCCTGATCGGGCGCGGCGCGGTCTGCCCGATCACTCAGTCCGTCTGCGTGGGGGGCGCGGCCCGGCCGATCGGCCGGGCCGCCACCGCGACCACATCGCCCACGGGCAGGCACCGCGACCAGAGCGCGGGCAAAGCACTACGAGAGGTACCTGAAGCAGTCCCGAAGTATTCAGAACCTGGGAGATCTCATGTGTCCGAGACGAGCAGCCCCCGGCGGGAGAACCCACCACGGCCGGCTGGTTCGCAGTCGGCAGGCACGGGTACGCCGCATGCTGGCCTCGTTGACGCATGGGGGCAGCGGCGCGGACCGCGGCGCCACCGCCGTCGAGTTCGCGCTGTTGCTGCCGATGCTGCTGCTGATCGTGCTGGGCATCATCGACTTCGGCCGGATGCTCAACGCCCAGGTGACGCTCACCCAGGCGGCGCGGGAAGGCTCGCGACTGGTCGCCCTCGGGCAGCCGAACGTCGTGGGCCGTACCCAGGCCGCCGCGGCCGGGCTCGATCCGGTCGGCGTCGCGATCACGTCGGGCTGCCCGGCGAACGCCGGACCGAGCAGCAGCGGCATCGTCCAAACGTCGTACAGCTTCACGTTCACGCCGGGTCTGGGCAACATCGTCAGCCTGTTCGGTGGCAACGGCATGAGCGGACAGATCACGCTCTCGGCTCAGGGGGTCATGCCATGCGAAACCTGACCCCTCGCTTCATCCGCCCGATGATGCGGATGGTCCGGGCCGACGACCGCGGCGCGGTCGGTGTGCTCGTCGGCCTGCTGATGGCGACCGGCGTCCTGCTCGGCATGGCCGCGCTGACCGTCGACGTCGGCCTGCTGTACCAGGAACGCGCCGAGCTGCAGAACGGCGCCGACGCCGGGTCGATCGCCGTCGCGAAGACGTGCGTCCAGGACAACAGCTGCGACTCGGCAAAGGCGGTCGGCTACGCGAACGCCAATGCCAAGGACGGCATCTCGGACGTGACCTCGGTCTGTGGCAGCGGCCCGAACCTGCCGGCCTGCCCTGGACCATCCGGTCCGATGGACTGCCCGGCGCCGGCACCGGCGAAGAACTACGTCGACGTACGCACAGCCACGAGGACCACTGGTGGCTCCACCCTGCTGCCACCGGTCTTCGCGCGGGCACTCGCCGGAAACGCCGGCGCGTCCGGCAACACCGTTCACGCCTGTGCCCGTGCCCAGTGGGGACCTGCCGCCCAAAGCGCCAACTCACTCGCAATGACTCTGTCCCAATGCGCCTGGAGTCAGGCGACCGGCGGTACTCCTCCGACGTACGGCGTCATGGCCCGGATCTTCGTCCGCGACGCGCCCAACGCGCCCACCTGCGCAGGTCTCAGTAGGCCTGGTGAGTTCGGCTGGCTGAGTGACAGCGGCGGCTGCCAGGCGGCGATCGATCTCACGCAGAGCGGCTACATCACCGGCAGCGACCCCGGCAAGAACGTCACTGCGGCCTGCCGGGCCGCCCTGCAGTCGTACGTCACGAACGGCACCACGATCTTCATCCCGATCTTCGACACCACCTCCGGCACCGGCAGCGGGGCGACGTACCACCTCGTCGGACTCGCGGCGTTCGTGATGACCGGCTACGCCAACATGAACCCACTCACGGACACCATCCCGGCGCCGTTCACGAAGGCCGACTGCCCGAACGGCGGTACGACGCCGTCCTGCATCTTCGGCTATTTCACCCAGGCGCTGGTGCCTGTCTCCACCACCATCGGCACCGGCCCGGACTTCGGTGCCTATGTCATCCGTCTCGCCGGCTAGTACCGCCCGCAGAAGAGAGAGAACCATGAAACGTCGAGTTGTGAGCGTCGTCCTGGCGGTCGCGCTGGCCGTGCTGGGAACGGTCGCCGTGCTGGTCTACGTCAACCGCGCAGACGCCCGCGCCGTGGCCGGGCAGCAAGCGGTGACCGTCCTGGTCGCCGACAAGCAGATCCCGTCCGGTACGTCGGGACTCGCCGCGAAAGCCCTGCTGCGCAAGGAAACCCTGCCCGCGTCGTCGGTGTCCTCGGACGCGGCCACCGAGATCACGCCGGGCCAGGAGGCGCTGGTCACGTCGTCGGACCTCGCGCCGGGTCAGGTACTGCTGAAGTCGGCCCTGATCACCGCAACGCAGGCCGCGGGCGGGCTGGCGATCCCGGACGGCAAGGTCGCGGTGACGATCACGTTGTGCAGCCCGGAGGCCGTGGCCGGCAACATCAAGGTCGGCTCCGAGGTCGCGGTGTTCGGCACCCTGGTGACCGGTAGCTCCGACGCGAACGGGCAGCCGAACTGCACCGGCCAGCACAAGCAGCAGATCGGCAAGGGGCTCGGCAACACCCGTGTCGTCGTCCCCAAGGTCCGCGTGATCGGGATCGGCCCCGCGACCAGAACTGTGGACGACTCGAAGGCGACCGGTGTGGCCGCGCAGACGTCCTCGAACCAGACGGACATGACCATGGTGACCTTCGCGGTCGACCAGGACGACGCCGAGCGGCTGATCCTGCTGACCCAGACGAGTCTGCCGTACCTGGCGCTGCTCGGACCGTCGGCCAAGGTCACGCCCGACACCCACGTCGTCCCCCTGTTCCCGCCGGCGAAGTCGAAGTAAAGGACCAGTGCGATGACCATCCTGTGCCACCCGGCCGCACGGCCGGACGACCTGATTCCGAGCATCGGCGGACCGGTGCGGACCGTGGACGACCTCCCCTCCGTACTGCACGCGCTGCGCGACGACCCGGCCGAGGACCTCGTCGTCGTCGGCCCGGCCGCCGACGTCCACGACGCACTCCGGTTCGCTGCGGACCTGAGGATGGTGCGGCCGACCGCGGGTGTGATCCTGGTCCGCGATCACGTGGATGTCGCGTTGCTGACCGAGGCACTGCGTGCCGGGGTCCGCGAGGTGGTGACCGCAGGCGACGACGACGCACTGACGGCAGCCTGCAACCGCTCCCGCGAACTGTCGCACCACGCCCGCCTCAACGACGGCGCGGAGCCGTCGCAGCAGGGCAAGGTCGTCACGGTGTTCGCGGCCAAGGGCGGCTGTGGCAAGACCACGATCGCGATCAACCTGGCGGCCGCGCTCGCGAGCGCGGGCAACCAGGTCTGCATCGTGGACCTCGACCTGTCCTTCGGCGACGTCGCGATCAGCGTCCAGCTCGAGCCGGTCCGGACGATCAGCGACGCGCTGCCGATGGCCGGGCACCTCGACACGACCGGTGCGGCGTCGCTGCTGACGTCGTACGGTCCCGGGCTGGACGTGCTGCTGGCACCGGTCACACCCGGCGACGCCGAGAAGATCCCCGCCGCGCTGGTCGCCGAGCTTCTCGCTGTCCTGAAAGGGATGTACGACTTCGTCGTGGTCGACACACCCGCGCAGTTCAGTGAGCACGTGCTGACCGCGATGGACGCCTCGGATCACCATGTCCTGCTGACGACGCCGGACACGCCCGCGATGAAGAACATGCGGATCACCCTCGACATGCTCGACCTGCTGTCGTACTCGCGGGAGATCCGGTCCGTGGTCGTGAACCGCTCCGACTCGAAGGTCGGGCTGTCCTCGAGCGACGTCGAGCGGGTGGTCCGCAGCTCGATCAACGGCCACATCCCGTCCAGCCGGAACGTGCCGATCTCGATCAACAAGGGCACGCCGATCGTCATCGCGACGCCCACTCATCCGGTCAGCCAGGCGATCACCAAGTTCGCCCACGAGCGGCTGCTGAGCCGGCCGGCGCCGGTACGGGCCAGGGCGTTCGCGCGTCGCAGCGCGGGGAGGCGATGATGAACCTGTCCGAACGACTCGCGCAACGGCAGACCCGTTCCGGCACTGAGCTCCGCGCGGTTCCGAGCAAGCAGACCACCGATGTCCCGCGCCGCGCCGCCCGGAACGCCGACCCGTTCGCCGGCGTGAAGCGCAGCGTGCACCAGGGGTTGCTGGAGGCACTGGGCCCGAAGCTGTACGACGCCTACCTCGACCAGCGTGTGCTCGAACAGCAGGTGACGCAGACCCTGCAGGCGGTACTGCAGCGCGACGACACCCCGATGACGGTCGCCGACCGCACGCGGGTCGCGCAGGAGGTCGCGGACGAGATCCTCGGCCACGGGCCCCTCGAACCGTACCTGCGCGACCCGGGTGTCTCCGAGATCATGGTCAACGGCCACGACCAGATCTACGTCGAGCGGGACGGCCGGCTGGCGCCGGTGGACGCGGCGTTCACCGATGAGAGCCACCTGCGCCGGACGATCGACAAGATCGTGTCGCGGGTCGGCCGGCGCGTCGACGACGCCAGCCCGATGGTGGACGCGCGGTTGCCCGACGGCAGTCGCGTGAACGCAGTCGTACCGCCGATCGCCTTGGACGGGTCGCTGTTGACGATCCGGAAGTTCGCGGCGGACCCGTTCACGGTCGACGATCTGATGTCGTTCGGCACGCTCACCGGACCGGTCGCCGAGTTGCTCGAGGCGTGTGTCCGCGGCCGGCTCAACATCCTGATCGGCGGCGGTACCGGGTCCGGCAAGACGACGACGCTGAACGTGCTGTCGTCGTTCCTGCCCGACGACGAGCGCATCGTCACGATCGAGGACGCGGCCGAGCTGCAGCTGCGCCAGGAGCACGTACTGCGTCTGGAGTCGCGACCGTCCAACGTGGAGCGCCGTGGTGAGATCGCGATCCGCGACCTGGTCCGCAACGCGCTGCGGATGCGCCCGGACCGCATCATCATCGGTGAGGTCCGCGACGGCGCCGCGCTGGACATGCTGCAGGCGATGAACACCGGTCACGACGGCTCGATCACCACGGTGCATTCCAACGCACCACGCGACTCACTGTCGCGGCTGGAGACCATGGTGCTGATGGCGGGCGTCGAGCTGCCGCAGCGCGCGATCCGCGAGCAGATGGCGTCGGCGATCGACCTGATCGTGCACCAGGCGCGCCTCAAGGACGGGACCCGCCGGATCACGCACATCACCGAGGTCACCGGCATGGAGGGCGACGTCATCTCGCTGCAGGACCTGTTCCTCTTCGACTTCCACGCCGGGGTGAACGACAGCGGCTGGTTCCGCGGGTCGCTGCGGGCGACCGGGCTGCGGCCCGGGTTCCTGGACCGGCTCGCCGACCGCGGCGTCCAGCTGCCCTCACGCATGTTCGGTCTGGAAGAGGTGCCGCGATGAGAAACGTGCTGCGCGCACTGGTCGCCGCTGTCCTCGTGCTCGCGGTGCCGTCAGCCGCGCACGCGGCCGACGCTCCCTCGGCCCGCATCGACTCCGTGCAGGTGAGTCCGGGCCATGCCGGCTTCGTCCTCACCACCGCCAACGTGCCGGGCAAGCTCGACGCGAAGAACGTGCGCGTCGACGCGGACGGTACGGCGCTGCCCGCGACGGTGACGTCCGTGAGCAGTACGTCGGTGACGGCTGCACCGCCGCGCGCGATGATGATCGTGCTGGACACCAGCGGCTCGATGGCCGACTCAGGGATCGCCGCCGCACGACAGGCCGCGCTGAGCTACATCGCCAGCCTGCCGAGCGACGTGCTGGCCGGACTGGTCACGTTCGACGACCAACCGCGGTTGGTGGTCGCACCAACGACCGACCGCACTCGCGTCCGCGCTGCACTGGGACAGGTGAAGGCGGTCGGTGACACGTCGCTGTACGACGCCGTGCACGTGGCGGTGTCGGCGCTCGACGCCGCCAAGCTCGGTCCGACGGCCCAGCGCAGGCTGGTCGTGCTGTCCGACGGCGTCGACACGTCCAGCCGCAACACACTCGCCTCGGTCACCGGAAAGCTCGCCGCAGAACGTGTTCCGGCTGATGTGGTCGCGTTCCGCTACGGCAGCGGTGACGCGTCGGCGGCTCAGCAGATCGCTGCCGCTGCGGGCGGCCGGACGCTCACAGCTCGAAGCGCGGGCGAACTGACCGCGGCGTTCGCCTCCGTGGCGCGTAACTTCACCGCACGCGCGCGCGTCGACGTCGCCGTACCTGACGAGCTGGCCGGCCGCAGTGTCACGTTGCGCGTCACCATCGGCTCGGTGAGCGCGAAGAAGGGGCTCACGTTCGCACCGCTCGCCGCGTCGCCCACACCGCAGCCGACCGAGGCCGCAGTACCGCCTGCGTCACCTGCACCGCATCGAACCGTCTGGACGTGGGAACTGCTCGCGTTGCTGACCGGCATCTTCCTCATCGTCCTGTTCGTCGTGCTGTTGCTCCGTTGGCGCGGCGCACGTGAGGACTCCACACGCCGCCTGCTCGAGCAGGTCAGCCACTACGGACCTCGTCGCGACGACCTGTCGGAGCAGGGCGACAACGCAGCCGCTCGCACGGCAGTCGGGTTCATCGACCAGCTACTGCGCTCGAGCGGCGCCGAGGAGGGACTGGCGAGGCGCCTCGATCTCGCCGATGTGCGGCGCAAACCGGGCGAGTGGGTAGTACTGACACTCTGCACCGTGGCTGTGCTGGCAGCCGTGTTCACACTCCTCGGTGTCGCCGTGCTGCTGAGTGCCGCGATCAGCCTGGTCACCGGCTGGGTAGTACAGCATCTTTACCTCAACATCCGCATCGCACGTCGGCGTACGGCGTTCGGCGAGCAGTTGGCCGACGTACTCCAGCTCATCGTCGGATCGCTGCGCTCCGGGTTCTCCCTCGCGCAGTCGGTCGACGCGGTGGTGCGGGACGGGACGCAGCCGGCCGCGGGTGAGTTCTCTCGCGCACTGGCCGAGACGCGCATCGGTGTGGAGCTGGAGGACGGTCTGACGCACGTGGCGGAGCGGATGGAGTCCGACGACATGCACTGGGTGGTCATGGCCACGCGGATCCAGCGAGAGGTCGGCGGCAACCTCGCCGAGGTGCTGACGAACACCGTCGAGACGATCCGCGAGCGGGCGCAGATCCGGCGCCACGTCCGCGCTGTCAGCGCCGAGGGCCGGCTGTCCGGCTATGTGCTGGTCGCGCTGCCGTTCGCGCTCGCAGCGTGGCTGGCCTTCATCAAACCGGAGTACATGAGCCCGCTGGTGACCACGACGCCCGGAATCCTGATGGTCGCGGCGGGCGCGGCGCTGATCGTCGTCGGTGCGTTCTGGATCCGTGCAGTGATCAAGGTGGAGGCATGACATGAACGCGACTGTGCTGCTGATCGGCGGAGTGGCCGCCTTGGGACTCGCCATCGTCCTGGCCGTCCTCAGTATCACCGCACGTCCCGCGCCGAGCGGGATCGCGCGGGCACTGACCACGATCGAGACCCACTACTCCCAGCAGGGATCGCTGCCGGCCGACCCCGAGCGGGACGCGTTCGGAGCGCTGCCCGGCTGGCTGCCCGGCTGGCTGCGCGGTCTGGCGGTGCGGTTGTCACCGACCGGGATCACGACGAAGTTGCAACGCCGCCTCGACCTGGCCGGCAACCCGTCGGGATGGACACCCGACCGGGTCCTGGCGGCCAAGGGCCTCGGCATGTTCGGCTTCGGCGCCCTCGGTGCGCTGTACGGCGTCCGCGCGATCGGACTGTTCGTCGTCGGGGCCGCGATCGGTGCGACGTTCGGGTTCTTCCTCGCGGATCTCCTGCTGTACAACGCCGGCACCAAACGGCAGGACAAGATCCAGCGTGCGCTGCCGGACGCACTCGACATGCTGACGGTCTGCGTTGAGGCCGGGCTCGGTTTCGACGCCGCGCTGGCCCAGGTGGCCCGCAACACCCAGGGACCGCTGGCCGCCGAGCTGTCCCGGGTGCTGCAGGAGATCCAGATCGGCAAGTCCCGGGCGCAGGCGCTGCGGGCGATGACCGAGCGGACGACGGTCCCGGAACTGCGGGCGTTCGTGTCCGCTCTGGTCCAGGCCGGTGAACTCGGCATCACGATCGCCGACGTGCTGCGCGAGCAGGCCAAGGAGATGCGACTGCGGCGCCGTCAGCGGGCCGAGGAGAAGGCACAGAAGGTCCCGGTCAAGATCCTGTTCCCGCTGGTGTTCTGCCTGTTCCCGTCGATGTTCATCGTGATCATCGGCCCGGGCGCACTGAACATCTTCCAGGTCTTCCTGGGCAAGTAGCAGCCCAGCCGCGGGCTGCGTACGAGCCGTCAGGTCCTTGGTGCGGAAGAAGCTGTTCGCCGGAGCGCCGCCGCTATGTCGGCGTACAGGCGGGTGGTTGCCGGCACTACGCCGTTCATCAGGAAGAAGCCGTGAATCGTGCCGGCGTACCGGCGCTGGTCGACCTGGACGCCCGCGGCACGGAGGTTTTCGGCGTACCGCTCACCGTCGTCGCGCAGCAGGTCACACGAGGCGGTGGCCACGAAGGCGGGCGGCAGGCCGGCGAGCTCCGCCCGCAGCAGCGACGCCAGCGGATGACGCGCCTGGGCCGGGTCGGGCGCGTACTGGCGCCAGTACCAGCGCATCAGGGGCCGGCTGAGAAGGTATCCGTCGGCGTACTCGGTGCTGGTGGGCGTCGACAGGGCCGAGTCTGTCGGCGGATACATCAGCACCTGCAGAGTCAACGGTGGCCGGGCTTCGTCGCGGGCCCGCAGGCACACTGCACCCGCCAGGTTCGCCCCCGCGCTGTCACCGCTGACGGCCAGGCGGTCGGCGTCCACGGTCAAGCGAGCGGCATTGGCAGCTACCCAGCACACGGCCCGGTAGCAGTCGTCGAGCGGCACCGGAAAGGGATGTTCCGGCGCGAGGCGGTAGCCGACCGAGATGACCGCCCACCCGCTGCGGTTGGCGAGTGCCCGGAGTGGAACGTCGACCAGATCCAGGTCGCCGACCGTCCATCCGCCGCCGTGGAAGTGCACCACCGCCGGGTACGGCGGGCCACCAGCCGGGTAGTAGATGCGGATCGGCACCCGACCTGCCGCCACCGGAATCGACAGGTTGACGACCCGGTCCACCGGTTCAGGCGGCGCCTGCCACTGCAGGTAGGCGGCGACCCCACGACGGGCGTCCTCGACCGACGCCGGGAGGGTGTGGGCACCGGAGGCCGCCCTGCGGGCCAGCAGGGCGGCCACTTCCGGTGCGACCGCGATCACCGGGCCATCCGTCACGCGGTCACCATGGCGACATCAGCCTGCCGGGCCGCGCGGGACCGGTGGAGGATCGCTCCGGCGACTGTGGACGCCGCACCGGCGACGATCATCATCGCGACCATCGGCCAACTGGCGCCGCCGGCCGCCCCGACCACCGCCAGCGCACCCAGCGGCAACACCGCGCCGCCGACGAACGCACTCACCGCGATGGCGATTGCCACGCCGAGGTAACGAACCTCGACCGGGAACATCTCGGTCATCAACGAGGGCGCCACACCGCCGATCGCCCCGTACGCCAGCCCACCGAGGATCATCGCGGTCCACAACAGACCGGCCGAGGCGGTCTCGATCAGCCAGTACGACGGGGCCGCCCAGACCATCATCCAAACGCCGGCCAGCAGCAGTGTCCGTTCCCGGCCCCAGCGGTCACCGAACCAGGCGGAGGAGCCGGCCACTCCGACGAGCACGGTTGCCGTCAGGACGAGGCCGATCTGCACGGTCGTCGCCGACAACTCCGGCACGTAGGTCTTGGTATACGCGAGCAGGCCGGTCAGAAACGCGTAGCCGAAGGTCACTGGGCCGATCCACATCATCGTGCACACCACCAGTGTGCCGAGGTTGTGCCGGAGCAGAACGCTCAGCCGGCCCGCCCGCCGGCCGGCCTCCAGCCGCTGCGCGGCGGCGACGAACTCGGGTGTCTCCGCCAGCCGGTTGCGCAGGACGAGACCGCAGATCACGAGCACGGCGCTGAACAGGAACGGCAGCCGCCATCCCCAGGCCTGGAAGGTCGCCACCCCGACCACCGCGTTCGCGATCAGCAACGACGCACCGGCCAGCAGGATTCCGAGCATGATGCCGAGCTGGGCGAAGGCTCCGAAGAAGGTCCGCCGGCCGGGCGGCGCGTGCTCGACGGCCACGACGACGGCGCCCGGATACTCGCCGCCGACGGCCATCCCCTGCAGCAGCCGGAGTCCCACCAGCACCAGCGGCGCCGCGAGGCCGATCGTCTGGTACGTCGGCAGCAAGCCGACACCGACGGTCGCAACACCCATCAGCCCCAGTGATGCGACCAGCGCAGGTCGGCGTCCGAAGCGGTCTCCGACCCACCCGAACACGACGGCGCCGAGCGGTCGGGTGACGAACGCGACGGCGTGACTGGACAGCGCCACGAGCGTACCGACCCACGGGTGGAAGCCAGGAAAGAAGAGCGGGCCGAACACCAACGCGGCGACGAACGAGTAGAGGATGAAGTCGTACAGCTCAACGGCCGTGCCCACCATGGCGGTGAACGCGACCTGACGCGGTGTCAGGGGGCGGGCGCCGGGGCGCCTGGGCGGTGCGGATTGCAGCATCGGGACCTCCGGATGACAGCGCTCGCCGAGTGAATCGCTCAGCCGAGCGGCAGGGGCTGGTTCGCGGACTGGAGGAACTCGACCGTGGTGAAGACCAGCTCGGTGTCGCCGATGTTCTCCAGATCGTGCAGCAGGTACTCACCGGCGCCGAACGTGTAGTGCCGCGTCTCGCCGGCGGTGTAGGTGACCTCGCGCGTGGTGCCGTCGTGGGTGTGCTGCCGGCTGCGACCGGCGGTGATCGCCGTCCAGAAGTAGTCGAGCACATGGCGGTGGGCCGGGACGCGATCCCCCGGCGCGAGCCGGATCTCCCAGACTCGGACGCGGTCGGACTCACTGAGCAGCCGCTGGCCGACCATGCCGTTGCCCGCCGATCGGTCGAACTCGACACGCAGCTGCGCCGACCATCCGTCGTACCCGGTCGCGATCAGCGTGCCCGCGAGGGGGAGCTGGTCGAGGTGATCGGTTGCCGGCATCGAAGCCTCCAGAGATCGTGGTTCATCGGTGAGACCAGTGTTCGACTGGTGTGCGCAATAAGTCCAAGTCATCTTTTCGATGCTTCCGATTAGCTTTCTTCATGCCACATCCGGGCCACTCCCGAGACCGCCGGCTGGGCATCGACGGGATGCGGTCACAGATCCACCCATCCGCGCGGGGGCGCACGCCTGCTTGTCCACAGCTTCGGCTATCACAGCCACGGTTTCTGATAGATGGACCTATCGTTGAGGTCATGGTCGACATCGAACAGCCGAAGCGGAAGGCCGCCGGCGTCCCCGCGGTGTTGTCGTCGTTCAAGTTCGGTCTGCGGGACATGGGGCCGGTGCGCACCGGGCGGACCTTCCTGAAGATGAATCAGGACCGCGGTTTCGACTGTCCGTCCTGCGCCTGGCCCGACCCTCAGCACCAGCACACCGTCGAGTTCTGTGAGAACGGCGCGAAGGCGGTGGCCTGGGAAGCCACCCGCAAGCGCGTGCCGCGGGCCTTCTTCGCGGAGAACTCAGTCGCCGATATGGACCGGATGTCCGAGTTCGAGCTCGGCAAACTCGGCCGGCTGACCGAGCCGATGCTGCTGCGGGCCGGCGCCACCCACTACGAACCGGTCGGCTGGGACGAGGCGTTCCAGGTCGTCGCCCGGCATCTGAAGGCGCTCGTCGACCCCAATGACGCCGTCTTCTACACGTCCGGCCGGACCAGCAACGAGGCCGCATTCCTCTACCAGCTGTTCGTCCGCGCGTACGGTACGAACAACCTCCCCGACTGCTCCAACATGTGCCACGAGTCGTCAGGTACGGCGCTCTCGAAGGTGATCGGCAGCGGGAAGGGCGCGGTCACGCTCGAAATGCTCGAAGAAGCCGAACTGATCGTCGTCGTCGGGCAGAATCCGGGCACCAACGCGCCGCGGATGCTCACCCACCTCGAGACCGCCAAGCGCAACGGGGCCTCGATCGTCGCGGTGAACCCGCTGCCCGAGCCGGGCCTGATGACGTTCCTGAACCCGCAGAAGCCGCGCGGTCTGGTCGGCAAGGGCACCAAGCTGTCCGACCAGCACCTGGCCATCCGGATCGGCGGCGACCAGGCGCTGTTCCTCGCGCTCGGGCATCTGTTGCTCGAGGCCGAGGCGGCGAACCCGGGGACCGTGCTCGACAAGTCGTTCATCGAGTCGCACACCAGCGGCTTCGAGGCCTACACCAAGCACAACGCCGAGCTCAACTGGGCTTCGGTCGAGCAGGCCACCGGTCTGCGTCGCGCCGAGATCGAGGAGCTCGCGCAGCGGTTCATTCGCTCGAAAGCGACGGTGATCTGCTGGGCAATGGGCTTGACGCAGCACCGCGAGGCCGTGGCGACGATCACCGAGATCGTGAACGTGCTGCTGCTGCAGGGCAACATCGGCAAACCCGGCGCGGGTCCCTGCCCGGTCCGCGGGCACTCGAACGTCCAGGGCGACCGGAGCATGGGCATCTGGGAGCGGATGCCGGATTCGTTCCTGGACAAGCTCGACCACGAGTTCTCGTTCACCTCACCGCGCGAGCACGGCATCGACGCGGCCGGTACGGTGCGCCGGCTGCGCGAGGGCGCCGTCCGGGTGTTCTTCGCCATGGGCGGCAACTTCGCGTCGGCGACGCCGGACACCGAGGTCGTGCACCGCGGGCTGCGGCAGTGCGACCTGACCGTGCACGTGTCCACCAAGCTGAACCGGTCCCACACGGTCACCGGTCGCGAGGCGCTGATCCTGCCGACCCTCGGCCGCACCGACCACGACCACACCGCGGCCGGGACGCAGTCTGTCTCGGTGGAGGATTCCCAGGGCGCGGTTCACCTGTCGAAGGGCAACCTGACACCGCCGGCGCCGGAGCTGAAGTCCGAGGTCGGCATCATCTGCGGGTTGGCGCAGGCCGTCGTACCGCAGGTCGGCCAGATTCCGTGGGCCGACTTCGCCGACGACTACAGCCTGATCCGGCAACGGATCGGCCGGGTCGCGGACGGGTACGAACGGTACGAGGAGCGGCTGCGGGACGGCGGCGGCAAGTTCCTGCTCGCACACGCGGCGCGCGACAAGCGGGAGTTCCGTACGTCCGATGCCCGGGCGCAGTTCACCGCGAACGACCTGACCTGGTTGCCGACGGATCCGGGGCGGTTGCTGCTGCAGACGTTGCGCAGTCACGACCAGTTCAACACCACGATCTACGGCCTCGAGGATCGGTACCGGGGTGTGCACGGGACGCGCGAGGTGGTCTTCGTGCACCCGGACGACCTGGCGGATCTCGGGTTGCGCGACGGCCAGTACGTCGACATCGTCAGCGAGTTCCAGGGGGTCGAGCGGCGGGCGTCGCGCTTCCGGCTGGTCGCGTATCCGACGGCGCGCGGGTGCGTCGCGGCGTACTACCCGGAGACCAACGTGCTGATGTCGGCCGACGACCTCGCGAAGGGCAGCAACACGCCGGTCGCGAAGGGGCTCACGGTCAGGCTGGAGCCAGCCGCTTCCTGAACCACGGCTGGAGCGCTGCCATCGCTACGGCTGCCGCTGCAGTGGTGAGCCAGAGGCCTGCTGGTCCTGCGGTTTCAAGGAGTTCGGTGACGGTGAGCGGGGCGATCGTGGTGGCGATGCCCCAGCTCAGGCCGAAGACGGCGAGGTAGCGGCCGCGGGCCTTGTTCGGGGCGAGGCCCGACGCCTGGGTGAGGTAGCGAGTCAGCAGGAACAGTTCGCCCAGACTCCACAGGACTGCGGCCGCGAGGAAGGTGGCCAGACTGTGCGCGAACGCGACAACCACGAGGCCGACAGCGACGAGCAGGTAGCCGATCGCGATCGCGCGGAAGTCGTCCAGGTGCTGCGTTCTGAGGACGCGTTGCGCCACGATCAAGGTGGCCGCGGAGACGGCGAGGATGATGCCGGTGCCTGATTCCGGGAGGTTGTGCTCGAGCAGGGTGAGCGGTACGCCGATGACGAGCTGCATGTAGATCGTCGCGAAGACCGTGCCGCCGGCCAGCAGGATCAGCAGCCGGCGATCTCGCCATACTTTGCCGTCCTCGTTGTGCTGCTGTCGGCGTACGTCGTTGGGAAGCGCTCGTGCGACCAGTGCCGCGCAGGCCAGGCAGGTGAGTGCGTCGACAGCGAACAGCCAGCGGAGATCCCAGTGGCTGATCGCGGCGGCGACCAGGCCGGCGAGTACACCCGCAGCGGCGAGGGCTGCACTGTAGACGCCGTACGCCCTGGGTCGTTCGAATGGCGTGGTGACGTCGGCGATCATCGCTTGGCTCGGCGGTTCGTAGATCTCGAACACCAGGCCGAGCAGCAGCGTCGCCATCACTGCGGACCAGAGACTGTGGTTCACCGCGATCCACAACTGCGCGATCGCACATCCCGTCAGCCCGAGGACGATCGTCCGCCGCCGCCCGAGCCGGTCGGCCAACTGTCCCCCGAGCAACCGAGACGGCACCGTCGCCGCCCCGAACACCGCCAGTGCCGCTCCCGTCTCCCCCATCGAGGCCCCGAACTCCACCGCCAGCACGACCCCGAGGAAAGGCAACGTGAACGCCCCGACCCGATTGACTGCCCTCGCCAGCATCAAGACCCACACCACCCGCGGCAACCCACGCCACGCACGCGGTTCTTGCGGGGTGATCGTCGGCGAGGAGACTGCGTTCATCCGTGACTCCATGACTGTCTAAGTGGCTATGATCGGTCACGCGAGTTCGAGACTACGGAGGTATGGCGTGACTGGTCAAGTGTCTTTTGATAGTCATGCACGCGCGGTGCTGGCGGCTGCGGTGGAGTACGTGAATCGGCTGACCCCCGGGTACTCGGGCGGTACGCCGTACGACGGGCCGGGTGCTGACGACGCCGCGGTGGCGGGGGCCGTGGCGGAGGCGTTGACGGCGCTCGGGTACCCGCCGAAGTCGGTGCCGGTGGATGACGCGCGGCGATTGGTGGCCTTGGCCGGGCGGATGCGGATCGTCTTCGAAGCCGCCAACTCAGGCGAGCTGGACGCGGCCGCCGGCGAGATCAACGCACTGCTACTGGACACGAACGCACGCCCACAACTCGACCGCGGCAAGGACCGCCCGTGGAGCCTGCACTTCCACGGCCCCGACGAACAACTCGCCAACGGCTGGGCCGCCGGATGCGCCGCCGGCCTCGCGCTGGCGGTCGGCAGCGACCTGGCCGGCCGCCTCGGCGTCTGCGCCGCACCCCAGTGCGACCGTGTCTTCGTCGACGTCTCGAAGAACGCCCAACGCCGCTTCTGCTCCCCCCAATGCCAATCCCGGGTCAAAGCCGCCGCCCACCGAGCCCGCCGCCAGACGGCTCCCGAGTGACGAGCGGCTGATCGGGCTAGGGAGTGCTGAGTGTGGCGGCTGCAGGGTTTTCGTTGTCGACGAGCAGGTCGGCGCGTTCGGCTGGGTCTACGGTTTTGATGTACAGCTGCTCGCCCGGGATGTAGCGGGTGCGGTAGCGCTGTTCGGCGGCGGCCGGTGAGTCCATCCATTGCTGGTCCCGGGCGATGCCGCGACGCAGTACGGTCGCGAAGCTCACGTGGACGTAGATGCGCAGATCCCAGTGGTCATTGAGCTCCGGGCGCTGCAGGAACGCTCCATCGGCGATCAGGAGCGCGTCGTCCGGCGCCGTACACACGGGACCTTTCAGTACGACGGTGGCTGAGCTGTCGCGCAGTCCAGCCACGTACCGCCGGTCGCCTCCCGGACCGAGCGGCGCCAGCAGCCGTTCCCGGATCGCCGTGTTGTCGTACATCTCGAAGTAGTAGCTCTCCGGCGAATCGACCGGGTACGCCGTCCGCAGCTCCGGTGCCTGCTTGAAGTGATCCAGCCCGGCACGGATCACCTCCCGGCCGGTCCTTCGGCGCAGCACGTCGGCCAGCTCGTCCGCCAACGTCGTCTTGCCGGCCGCCGAACACCCGTCCACGCCGACCCGCACCGGATGCGGGCGCTCGACCCGCAGTACCTCGTCGGCCAGCTGCTCCAGCACCTCAGCTCGGTCACCCACGGCCACCATTCTCCTGCACGAGCGGCGCCCCACCCGAACGGTTTCGGGCGGGGCGCCGTACTGCAGGTCGTCAGCCGACGGGGGTGAGCTCGCGCTCCTCCTCCGGGGCGGGCGGGGTGTCGAGGGCGTGCTTGGCCTGCTTCGGGCGAAGCCACTTCGGCGCCCACCAGTTGGCGTCGCCGAGCAGGGTCATGATGCTCGGCAGGACCACCGCGCGGATGATCGTCGCGTCGATCAGGATCGCGACCGCGAGCCCGACGCCTAGCTGCTTCATGTCCAGCGTGCTCAGCGTCGCGAAGACCGCGAACACCCCGATCATCACCGCGGCCGCGCTGGTCACCACACCGGCCGAGCTGGTGATGCCTTCGGCAACGGCCTGCTTGGTCGGTACGCCGCGGAGCACCGCCTCGCGGATCCGGCTGACCACGAAGACGTGGTAATCCATCGACAGTCCGAACAGCACCACGAAGAGGAACAGCGGCAGCCAACTCACCACGGCACCGTTCGAGCGGAAGCCGAGCAGACCTTCGGCCCAGGTGTTCTGGAAGACCGCGGTGACGACGCCGTACGCCGCGCCCGCGCTCAGGAGGTTCAACCCGATGGCGGTGATCGCGACCACCACGGACCGGAACGTCACCATCATCACGATCAGCGTCAGCAGCAGCACGAACCCGATCACCAACGGCAGCTTGTCCTTCGTGTGCGCCGCATAATCGACGTCCGCCGCAACGAACCCGCCGACCGCGTACTCCACGCCCGGCACCTTGCCGACCGTCTCCGGCATCAATTCCTTGCGCAGCTTGGTCAGTGAGTCGCGTGCCTGCTCGCTACCACCTTCGTACGGCGTGGCGACCTCAAGCGTCGCGACCGTACCGTCGTCGGAGAACCGCGGCTCCTCCAGACCGTCCGACGCGTACCGGTTGTCGCTCTTCGTCCGCTCCATCAGGTCGGCCAGCGCGGCCTTCACCGCAGGCTGCTGGTTCGCGGGCGCCCGTACCGCGACCTCGTGGCTGGTGCCCGTGCTCGGGAACGCCGCGGTCAGCCGGTCATACGCCTGCATCACCGTAGTGCTCCGCGGGAGGTCCTCGGTGCCCGGGAACTTCAGCGTCATCCCCAGCGCCGGCGACGCGACCGCGAGCAGCGCGGTCACCGCGACCAGCAGCGTCGCGACCGGGTGCTTCAACGCCGGCTTGAGAATCGCCGGCCAGAACCGCGGCTCACCCTTGCTCACGGTCAGCCGCCACAGCAGCGGGATCCGCGGGCGGTCCACCCAGCGGCCGAGCTTCGCCAGTACGGCGGGGAGCACGGTCAGCGAGCCGACGACGGCCACCGCGACGACAAGGATCGAGCCGACCGCGAAGGACGAGAACACCGCGTCCCGAGCCAGGAACAGGCCGGCCATCGAGATGATCACCGCCGTACCCGAAACGACGACCGCGTGGCCCGACGTTGCCGCGGCGATCTCGACCGCGTCGACGTGACCGCGCCCCTTGGCGCGCTCCTCACGCTCGCGGCGGAGGTAGAACAGCGAGTAGTCGACGCCGACCGCCATACCGATCAGCAGAATCACGCTGTTGACCGCGTCGACTGCTGGCACCAGCTGCGATGCCGCGGCGGACAACCCGATCGCGGCAGCGACCGCGGACAGCGCGAGCAGCACCGGCACCGACGCAGCGATCAGCGCGCCGAACGCGATCAGCAGGATCGCCAGCGTCACCGGCAGGCTGAACATCTCCGCCCGCTTGAAGTCCTCGCCCAGCGTCTCGTCGAGCGCCTTGCCGATCGACAGCCCACCGACCTCCTCGATCCGGAGGTCCGGGTACTGCTGCTGAACCTTCGCTGTCGTGTCGAGCAGCGGCTGAACCCGCGCGGCGTCGTCCGCGTCCTCAGGGGCGTCCTTCAGGGTGACCCGGACGATCACCGCATCGTTCTTCGGCGACGGCATCGGGTCCGCGACCTGCGCGACCCCACCGAGAGCGCGCATCTGCTGAACCACCGTGCCGGCCGCCTTGGTCGCCGCGGCCTGGTCGAGCTGCCCGGACGGCGCGGTGATCAGCACACTCTCGACGTCCGGGTCGTCGAAGTTGCCGGACTTGACGATGTTGTCGGCCCGGGTCACCTCGCCGATGTCGCCCTCGTTCGTCGACTCCTTGGTGCCGGTCACGTTGCCGAGTGCGAAGCAGGCGATCACAACCACGACCCACATCGCGATCGCCCGCCATGGATGGGTGGCGCTCCAGCGCGCCGCCCGAACCGTGAGCTGTCCCCTGGCCATACGTCTCCTACCCCTCTGCGCCCCCTCGGCGCCCCACCCGGCGCCCTCCCTGGCGCGGCACCGGCCTACGGGTAGAAGCCTCGCTTCCACGACCCGTCCGCCACCATGCAGGAATCCCCCCAGCCCACCCTGAGGAAAACCCCACCCCACCCTTTTCCGTACGCCCTACGCACCCCACCCTCGGAGGGAGTGGTTGAGTCCCGCGGAGGAGGCGGCGTGAGACACGCTGGATCAACCGCCGACTGTCACCTTCCACACCCCCGGGTGACCTCCGCCAAGCTGTGCCGACCTTCCACACGCAACACCCTGTGGAAGCTCGCCGCGGGGTGTGGAGACTCGCGCCGGCTGCGAAGCGTCGCGGTGCGGTGCGGACCGGTCACCGCGGGGTGTGGAAGGTCACCGTGCCGCGTGGACGGTCACCGTGCCGCGTGGACGGTCACCGTGCCGGTGTGACGGTCACCCTGCCGGTGTGAACGGTCACCCCTCCGGTATGAACGGTCACCGTGCCGGTGTGACGGTCACCGTGCCGGTGTGACGGTCACCGTGCCGGTGTGACGGTCACCGTGCCGGTGTGACGGTCACCCTGCCGGTGTGACGGTCACCCTGCCGGTGTGAACGGTCACCGTGCCGCGTGGACAGTCACCGTGCCGCGCGGACGGTCACCGTGCCGCGTGGACGGTGACCGCGGGGGTCGCCTTCCTGTCGTGGGTTGCACAGGCCCGGGGGGAGGTTTCACAAGCGATGCGGACCTTGCACACGCAATTCCTTGTGGAAGGTCACCGTGCCTTGTGGAAGGTCACCGTGCCTTGTGGAAGGTCACCGTGCCGTGTGGAGTGGTTCACCACAGGTACGCCGTACCGCCTCGGCCGGCACTGACTTTGTGCACCAGATCCGTACCCTGCCGCCGATTCAGTACGGATCCCATGCACAAAGTCGCCCGGCGCCACGAGTGCCGGCGTACCACGGCGCCGTACCACCGCGCCACACCACCGCGCCACACCACCGCGCCACACCACCGCGCCACACCACCGCGCCACACCACCGCGCCACACCACCGCGCCGCACCACCGCGCCGCACCACGCCATCGCGCCGCCCGCGGCGGCCGTGCGGCCGTGCGCGTCGGGGGTTCGGGTCAGAAGTCGTCGAGATCCAGGGAGGAGGCGGCGGAGATGCCTTCCAGGTAGCCCTCGGCTCGCTCGGATTTGGGGTAGCGGTGAACGAGCGACCAGAAGGTGGCGTTGTGGCTCGGTTCGATCAGGTGGGCGAGCTCGTGGACCAGTACGTAGTCGACGACCCAGGCGGGCATGCCTTGCAGTCGGGTGGACAACCGGATCGATCGGTCCGCCGGGGTGCAGGATCCCCACCGCCTGTTTTGGTTCGAAACCCACCTGACTGACGCAGGTTCGGGCACTTCGGGGAGGTGACGACACGCGAGTTCGTGTGCTCTGGCCAACAATTTTTCGTCCGACACGCGGGATCGGCTGCGCTGCTTCTCCAGGCGCGCCAGCATGGTCTCGACCCACTGCGCCTCCTCCGCGGCGGACAGCCGGTCGGGCATCAGGACGACGACCCGCTCGCCGTCCCGGTAGGCGCTGACCGTGCGCTTGCGGCGCTTGCTGCGACGGATGTCCACGTACGGCGGGATCGGACGCGGTGGAGAGTCGGCCATGGCTCAGAAATCTACCCCGAGATTCCGGCAACTTTCTCCGGTCCACATCCTGTGCACGGACGTTTGCGCAGGTCAGGCGGCAGATCGCGACCTTGGCGTTGCCGGTTGTTCACACCGTGTTCCCCCACCCGTCCACAGTGTCCGGCGGCGCGTCCCACAGGTTGCCCACAGGGTTGTCCACAGGCGTGGACAACGCGGGCTTGCCGCCGTCGGCGGGGTCACCTAGCGTCGTCGGCAACAGGCTCCCGGACCGCTGCCGGGGCCGCTCGGAGGGGAAGCCGAGTGGTCCGCACGGCGGATCACCGGGAGCCTGTTCCGTCTGACCGAAACTTTCGGTAAAGGCTTTCCCAGGCGGGTTCAGGCGGCGCGCGGGCCGGGAGGTGCGCTTGAGCCAGCGGAAAGCTGCCGTAGGGTGATCCCGACTGGGCCGAACGGCCTACGGCAGGACGGTCTGTCGTTAGCATCCAACGACTGCCCGGGGCGAGACCCCGGGCTGGAATTCAAGCAAGGAGAGGGCCCTCATGGCAGAGACCTGGAGCGGCGAGTTCTACTGCGTCAAGTGCAAGGCCAAGCGCACCGCCGACGGCGAGGTCAAGGTCAACGACAAGGGCACGCGCATGGCCAAGGCCAAGTGCCCCGAGTGCGGTACGAACCTGAACCGGATCCTCGGCAAGGCCTGACGCACCAAGTCGTAGAGGCGGTGCCCGGCACGTTCCCCGTGCCGGGCACCGCCTTTCGTCGTCCACGGCCCCGATCCACGGTCCAGGCCCACGACACCCCGCAGCTCGCCCACAGCGGCCCCTGCGGGCGCCGGGCTTGGGTGACCGGACAGAATGGGAACGTGTCGGACCTCCCTCGTAAAGCGCTGAGCCGGACCGCCAAACTCGCCAGCCTGCCACTCGGCGCCGCCGGGCGGGCGACGGTCGGTCTGGGCAAGCGGATCGGCGGTGCGCCCGCGGAGGCGGTGCTGGCCGAGTTCCAGCGCCGGACCGCCGACCAACTGTTCGCCGTCCTGGGTGAACTCAAGGGCGGTGCGATGAAGTTCGGGCAGATGCTGAGCCTGATGGAGTCGGCGATGCCCGAGGAGTTCGCCGCGCCGTACCGTGCGACGCTGACGAAGCTCCAGGACTCCGCTCCGCCGATGCCGGCCTCGACCGTGCACACGATCCTGTCGCGGGAGCTGGGCAAACGCTGGCGGGACCGGTTCGACGAGTTCGACGACCTGCCCGCCGCGGCAGCGTCGATCGGGCAGGTGCATCGCGGGCGGCTCAAGGACGGCCGTGAGGTCGCGGTCAAACTGCAGTACCCGGGCGCCGCCGAGGCGCTGCGCGCCGATCTGCGGCAGCTCGGCCGGCTCGGCCGGACGATCGGCCCGATGATCCCCGGCCTGGACGTGAAGCCGCTGATCGCCGAGCTGCAGGAGCGGATCGGCGAGGAACTCGACTACGACCGCGAGGCGCAGGCGCAGCAGCAGTACGCCGACGCGTTCCGGGACCACCCGGAGTTCGTCGTACCGCGTGTCGTGAAGCACTCGCCGATGGTGATCGTGTCCGAGTGGGTCGAGGGCCGCCCGCTGTCGTCGTACATCACCGAGGGCACCAAGCAGGAGCGCGACGAGATCGGGCTGAAGTACGTCCGGTTCATGTTCAGCGGGCCGAAGTACGCCGGTCTGCTGCACTCCGACCCGCACCCGGGGAACTTCCGCGTGATGGCCGACGGACGGCTCGGCGTGGTCGACTTCGGTCTCTGCGCCCGGCTCCCGGACGGCCTGCCGCCGGCGATCGGCCGGCTGCTGCGGATCTCGCTGAACGGCGACGGTGTCGCAGTCCGCGACGGCCTCCGGGCCGAGGGGTTCATCAAGCCGCGGATGGACATCGATCCCGAGCAGCTGATGGACTACCTGGCGCCGTTCGCCGAGCCGGCGCGGGTCGACACGTTCCAGTTCAGCCGGGCGTGGATGCGCGCCCAGGCGAACCGGACCAGCGACTTCCGCTCCCCCAACGCATCACTGGCGCTCCGGCTCAACCTGCCGCCGTCGTACCTGCTGATCCACCGGGTCTGGATCGGCGGCATCGCGGTGCTGTCCCAGCTCGAGGCCGAGGCCCCGTTCCGCTCCGTCCTGGACGAGCTCCTGCCCGGTTTCACCGACGACTGAGCGCCCTGCACAGGAGCGCTCAGCGCCGGTCAGCAAGGCGATGGGGCCGGTCAGTACGGTGACCAGCCCCAACGACCACGACTTCGTCGAGGTCAGCCCTGCGGTGACGTCGCCAGCTTGTACTTCGGTACCGCGACGCGTACCTTCGCGGCCGTCGTGTCGGCCGGCACGGTGATGGTGCCGCGCGACACCCACTGGGTGATGTTGCCGACGATCGTGGCGGCCGCCTGCTGTGCGGCGGCGTCGACGGTCACGTTCCAGTTGGACGGGCAGCGGGCCATCAGGAAGCAGCCGTAGGCGAACGTCGACCCGTTCAGCACGCGCGCACCGGACGGCGCCGTGTAGACGGTGGTCTTCATCGGTGCGACCCGGCCGTTCGTGTGGCAGGTCGCGTTCCCGCTGGCCACGGTGGTCAGCCCGGGCTGCTTGTAGAGCCCCGGCCAGACGTCGTCGACCTCGCCGGCAATGAAGCCCTTCAGCTTGGTGCCGGTCGGGACGCCCTTGAAGATCCAGTTACTGGTCGTAGTCAGGTCTCCGGGTGTCACCGCGCAGATGTAGTCGGCTCCGAGGAGCGGCTGCGACGCGTACGCATCGCCCTGGTACCGCCAGGTGGTGGAGTTGTAGCCGTCGGTGTACCGGTCGATGTCCCACGCGCGGCGGGTCTCGTCGGTGAAGGTGATCAGCCGGTACGCCGTGTTCGCGCCGAGGTTCGCGACGTTCACGCCGCGGGCGATCGCCTGGCTGATCGCGGCCCGCATCCGCAGCGAGTAGTACTCGTCGTGGCCGGGCAAGAACAACGTACCGGCGCGGTCCTTCACCTGACCGCCGTACTGGTCGAGGTCGTTGTCGGTCCAGTAGGTGACGTCCAGGCCCTTCGACTCGGCCCAGAAGACGAGGCCCTGCTCGAGGGTGAGGAACTGCCCGGAGCCCTGGCCCTCGTTGTACGGACGGTCGAACGTGAGCCGGCCCGACCCTGCGGACAGGCTGGTGTAGAAGCTGACGCCGCCGTAGGAGTTGTACGCCTGCCAGGTGGCCGTCGCCTGCTGGATGAGCAAGGCGTGCTTGTTGCCGGTGTCGTCGCGGACCGTCAGCGGTGCGTACGTCGCGGACGCGCCGTCGACGACCTTGATCAGGTAGGTCCCGGGCACCCAGTCCTTGTCCACCGAGAGAGTCAGCGTCTTGGTCCAGTTCTCGGCCGTCGTCATGTTCAGCGGCTTGCCGTCCTTGGTCTGACCACCGGTGGTCGGCTTCGGCTGCACCACGGTCGGTACGTCGTCCTGCCGCCAGACCTCGCGCGCTCCGAGGCCGCCGTAGTACCCCATCCGGTACGCGACGACGCTGACGTTGTTGCCGGACGTGACCTTCAGGTCGACAGTGTCGCCGCAGGCGGCCGAAACCTTGGTCAGGTAGGCGGCCAGGTTCGGGTTCGCGGCCGTCGAGATCACCCAGTCGGCCGTGCCGGCTTTGGCGTTCTCGGCGGTCGTGGTCGGCCAGGCCGTCGGGCAGCCCGGGGCCGGCTGGGCGATCGCATCCTCGGCCAGGGCAGGCATCTCCGCCGGAGGCGCGATGTAGGTGACGCTGGTGGAGCCCGACGTCAGCACGGTGCCGGTCGACGTGGTCGCCTGCACGCTCAGGCTCATGGTTCCGCCGAACCGGGACAGCTTGACACCGTTCACCGGGATCCCGAGCCGGGCACCGGCCGCGACGTTGATCGGCGCCTTCGGCTTCCAGGTCGCATACCCGCTGCTGACCGTGAGCGTGCCGTTGACCGTGGTGTACGGGCCGGTCGCGCCGGTCGGCAGCTGCATCCGTACGGCGGCCAGCGCGCCGGCGCGGGTGACTGTCGCCTGGTAGACGATGTTCGTTGTCTTCCCGGGAATCGGGTTCGACGTGACCACCGCGACCTGCGGCGTGTACGTACGGAGCGGTTGCAGGACGCCCGCGCCGGAGGTGATCACCTGGTTCGCCGTACCCATCGACTTGAAGCCCAGGGTCCACGGGCCACCGGCCGGCAACTTCAGCCCGTACAGCGGAATCACCAGCCGGGCGCCGACCCCGACCTTGACAACCTTCGCCGGGCGCCAGCGCAGTACCGTCCGGGTCACCGAACTGACGGTGCCGTTGATCGACGTGACCCGGCCACTGGTGCCGGCCGGGATCGCCATCGTGACTTCGCGGATCGTGCCGGCCTTGAGGACGGTTGCGCGATAGGTCAGCGTGGTGGTCCCGGTGGTCGCCTGCGTCGCAGTGATCGAGACGTTCGCCGCAGCTGCGTCGGCAGCCCGATCGACGAACACGAGGGCGGCAGTCGCAACGATCAGGGCAAGGGCTGCCACAAGCAGCTTGCGGAACATTTGTTTCCCCCCAGGGAAGAATGGACGGTGGCGGATTCCCCCCGCGGAAGAGTAGGGAACAAATGCCCTGTGCGGCGATTTCGTTGCGTATCCGAGACCGAATCGGCCAGGTCCGAAACGCCCCGTGCCTGCCCGAGTGCGGACGGCACAGAATGACGACCGCCTGGAAGCGACTGAGCTTCACCGACCGCTGAGCTTCACCGACCGCTTAGCTTCACCGACGACCGAGCTTCACCGACGGCCGAGGGCCGGCAGCCGTCGCAGCGTGACGGCCAGCAGGATCGCCACCCCGGTCAGCGCCACAGCCGTCAGGCCAGCAGCGGCGTGCAGGCCTGAGGTGAACGCGTCGCGGGCTTCGTCGAGTACGTCGCCGCCGGCGCCACTGCCGACCGCCTCGCCCAGCGAGTTGCCGAGCCGGCCGTCCGTCCGGCTCCGGTACACCGCCGTGACCACACTGCCGAGTACGGCGATCCCGAGCGCGTAACCGAACTCGTTGCCCGTCTGCGTCAGCGCACCGGCCGACCCAGCGCGCTCCGGCGGCACCGACCCGATGACCAAGTTCGTCCCCAGCGTGACGAGCGCACCCGGCCCGAAACACTCGAAGGCGAACGCCAGCATCAGCACCGTGGTCGAGGTGCTCTGGCTGATCACGACCATCCCGGCGACGGTGCAGGCGATGCCGGTCGGGATCAGCAGGCCCGGCCGGATCCGCTGCGCGAGCCAGGGCGCAATCTGGAAGCTGAGCGTCGACGTGATCATCCCGGGCAGCAGAGCAAGCCCGGCGGCCAGCGGCGTCATCCCCTTCACCAGCTGGAAGTACTGCGCAACGAACACCATCGTTCCGCCGGACAGCATCGAGTACGCCGTCATGCTGCCGAGCGTCACGCTGAACGTCCGCCGCGTGAACAGCCGTACGTCGACCAGCGGATCCGCCAGCCGCAGCTGCCGCCGTACGAAGATCGCACCGAACACCGCGCCGACCACCAGCGCCACCGCGGCCTCGACGTCGGCGCCGTGGGAGGCCAGGTGCTTGAGCCCGTGGATCGCCGGCAAAATCGCGGCCAGCGACAGCACCACGCTCGGTACGTCGATCCGCCCCGACTGCTCGTTGCGGTACTCCGGGAGCAGGAAGGGACCCACCGCCAGCAGGACGACCATCGCCGGGACGCCGATCAGGAACGCCGAGCCCCACCAGAAGTGGTTCAGCAGGACGCCGCCCGCGATGGGCCCGATCACCGCGCCGACGGTGAAGCAGGCGCCCCAGACGCCGAGTGCGGTGGCGCGCTGCCGCTCGTTCGGGAAGATCGCCGAGATCAGGCCCAGGGTGCACGGCGCGATCGCGGCTCCGGCGATCCCCAGCACCGCGCGGGCGCCGATCAGCATGCCGGGCGAAACGGAGTACGCCGCCACGACCGAAGCGACCCCGAACACGGCGGCGGCGATCAGCAGCAGCCGGCGTCGCCCGAGCCGGTCACCGAGCGTGCCCATGGTGATCATCAGGCCAGCCACCATGAACCCGTACACGTCCAGGATCCACAGCTGCTGCCCGGCGGACGCACCGAGCGCCTCGGTGACCGCCGGCACCGCGAGCAGCATCACGAACAGGTCGAGTGAAACCAGCAGCGTGGCCAGGCACAGCACGCCGAGCGCGATCCACTGCCGCCTGCCGGTGGTCACGGGGTCCGCTTCGCGGCTGAGTGTCATGGCTCCGGTCCTTCCCGAGGAGGTGTCTTCACTCCTTGCGTCGACCGAACCGAGCCCGAATCGACAGCCGACCCGATTTGTCCCTCCGGACCTCTAGCCTTGTGAGTCCGCGGACGGAAGGAGCTCGACGGTGGCGAAGATCGGGAATCTGCCGGAGGTCGTGACGCGCGAGGAGTGGTTGGTCGCGCGCCGGGAGCTGCTCGCGAAGGAGAAGGAGCTGACCAGGGCCCGGGACCGGCTGAACGCGGAGCGCCGTCGGCTGCCGATGGTTCGCGTCGCCGAGCAGTACGAGTTCGAGGGTCCGGACGGTCCGGTCAGGCTGCTGGACCTGTTCGACGGGCGGCAGCAGCTCGTGGTGCATCACTTCATGTTCGCGCCGGACTGGGACGAGGCCTGCCCGAGTTGTTCGTCCGCCGCCGACGAGATCGGCCACCTCCGCCAGTTGCACGTGCGCAACACCTCGCTGGTCGCCGTTTCGCGCGCACCGTACGAGAAGCTAGCCGGCTTCAAGGACCGCCTGGGCTGGACGTTCCCGTGGTACTCGTCGTACCGGAGCAGCTTCAACTTCGACTTCCACGCCACCCTCGACGACCGGGTGGCGCCGGTGATGCTGCATTTCCGGACGCAGGATGAGCTGGCCATGGAGAAGGGCACGCCGTGGACGGACGGCCCGTGGACCACGGACCTGAACGGGACCGAGATGCCCGGGATCAGCACGTTCCTGCGGGTCGACGACGAGGTTTTCCACACCTGGTCGACGTTCGGACGCGGGATCGAGGACTTCCACAACGGCTACCGGTACCTCGATCTCACGGTGCTCGGACGGCAGGAGGCGTGGGAGGAGCCGGCCGGGAGGGCCGAACCGCTCGGGTTGCACGTCGGCGGGCCGGCGATGCGCGTCCCGGATCAGTACGAGGTGTGACTCACCAGTAGGCGGAGTCGAGTTTCCCCTCGAAGTTGCGGACGTTCTCGCGGGCACAGCGGTCGCAGTACAGGAGCTTGCGGCCGTTTTCTACGGAGGTCGCCCAGGTCAGCGGCGGGTCCTCGGATTCCGCCTGCTGACCGCACAGCGAACAGGTTGCTCGGGTCACGCCTTCAGTGTGACACCGGCGGCGCGCGGACGGGGTGACCGAATCATCCGCTCTGAGCCGCGGCCGCCGGGAGAGCACAGCTGAGGGGCGACACCCGGTGCCGGGTGCCGCCCCTGGTCGTTCAGCTGGTCAGGCTGTGTTTCTGTGGTGGATCAGACCATGCGTGCGAGGTAGAGGCGCGCCCGTGCACTGGCCCTCTCCGCTCGCCTGCTGGCCCGCTCGGCCTGCTTCTGCGCCTTCTCGATCTGGTGAGCGAGGCGGAAGCGCCGGTTCTGCTCTGCGGCCTTCAGTGAGGCACGACAATGAGCACGGGCGAGATCTTCATGAAGTAAATGCATTTCGGTGCTCCTGGTGAAAATCTGAGTGGTCACGTTCGGACTCGATTCGAATAAGGGTCGGTCGTCAGGCTGCGGTAACGGTGTCGCTCTTGCGGGGGCGCCCCCGGGGCCGCTTGCGCGGAACCACCACACCCTGGACGAACAGCTCGCCGCCCCACACTCCCCACGGCTCGGAACGCTCGAGCGCTCCGGCCAGGCACTCGGCCTTCAGCGGGCAGGTGGTGCACAGCGACTTGGCGTACTCGACGTCCGCCGGCGATTCGGCGAAGAAGAGTTCTGGTGCGTAGGACCGACAGGGCAGGTCCTGCGACGTTGCCACCTCGGTGAAGACATCGAGGAAGCTAACGCTCATTCCGGTCACCTCCCAGTGACTTTTCGGTGCTGGTCTCTTGTCGTCGGTGACAGCTGCCGGTTGACAGCCGCCAAATCTGTGGACAAACAAAAGGGCCGCGGGACCCTTGTCGGGTTCCGCGGCCTTGGAGGTGCCGGCTCTGACGCTTGTCAGACCGGTGGACTCCATGCTCGAGAACCCGAACCGCCGTACTTCACATCGGCGACAGCTCCGCCCTGGAACAGGGCAGCGCCGGAAGCCATCAGCACAACGGTCGCGACGTGAAGACGCGGCGAGGCGCCCGGAATCAGGGCGCACGGCAGCGCAAAAACGTCGCCGAACGGCTTCTTGACGGTGTTGATGTTCATCCCAGGGCACCTCCTCTCGTTGTGGCGAAGCGGGCGGTTAGCTCGATCGCTATGGTGGTTTGAAGTTTTCGGTCAGGCTTCGACCGCAGAAGGAACAGTACGCCGTCCGCGCCGGAGCCCGCAAACTATTTATCGCCAGTTTGCGAAGTTGGCCGGAAGTTGCCGCTCCGACGTCCGGATCTACCCGTCGGCCCCGCACTTCCGGCACGCTCCGGGACGCCTTCCGCACGCTCCGGGATCGTTGCCCTTGTCACCTAACTGCCACGTCTGCCAGCAGCAGAACGCGGCACGTCCTCCAGGATGCGCCCCCGATCGCGTGGCTGGCAACATTTTTTGCCCGAACGGGCATCAGCGGGTGCAGAGGTTGAGGATCTTCTCGCCGTACTTCGCGAGCTTCGTGTGGCCGATGCCGGGGATCTGGCGGAGCGCCTGGGCGTCCTCGGGGCGGGTCTCGGCGATCGCGGTCAGGGTGGCGTCGGTGAGGATCACGAACGCCGGCATCCGCTCGGACTCCGCCTGCTCGGTACGCCACGCGACGAGCGCGTCGTACAGCTTCTGGTCGATCGTGGACGGGCAGTCCTCGCAGCGGCCGAGCTTGCGCGCGCCAGCGTCGAGCAGACCGCGCCCGCACACCCGGCACTTCGGGATCGGCCGCCCGGAGCGCGCCTCGGCCGCCGAGCGCTCACGGGCGGAGGACGGCGACGGGGACCACTCGGTCCGCGCCGACCGCACGCCGATCGGATCCAGGAAGCGGGTCGGCCCGCGCTGCCCGCGGCCGCCCGGCGACCGTGAGGTGGACCAACTGACGAACAGCTGCTGCTTCGCCCTGGTTACTCCCACGTAGAACAGCCGCCGCTCCTCCTCCACCTGGACCGGCGTCTGGGCGTAGCTGATCGGCAGCGTCCCCTCGTGCGCCCCGACGATGAAGACACAGTCCCACTCCAGGCCCTTGGCCGCGTGCAGCGTGGCCAAGGTGACGCCTTCGGCCAGCGGCGCGTGCTGGATGGTCGCCCGCCGGTCCAGCTCGGCCATCAGCTCGCGCAGCCCGGCGTCTGGGTGCTCCGCTGCGAAGTCGGTCGTCATCGCCACGAGCGCGCTCAGCGACTCCCACCGGTCGCGGACCGCGCCGGTCCCCGTCGGCGGCTCCGGCGTCCACCCGGCCCCGGCCAGTACGCCGGTCACCGTCGTCACCAGATCGTCCGTCCCCTGACCGGCCTTCGCCTGACCGCGCAGCAGCACGGCAGCCTGGCGGATCTCGGCCCGCTCGAAGAACCGCTCCGCACCCTTCAGCACGGTCGGGATCTTCCGCTCGGCGAGCGCCTGCTCGAAGTTCTCCGACTGGGCGTTGGTCCGGAACAGCACCGCGATCTCCCGCAGCGGCACCCCCTCGTCCTTCAGCCGTACGACGGCCCGCGCCACCGCATCGGCCTCCGCGACCTCGTCGGAGTACTCGCGGTAGACCGGAATCGGGCCGGCCTCCTTCTGTGAGCGCAGCGTGACCCGCCCGGGCAGTCCGGTCGGACCGGCCGCGTCGAGGATCTTGTTCGCGACGTCGACGATCTGCGGGGTCGAGCGGTAGTCGCGGACCAGCTTGATCACCGTGGCCGACGGGTGCCGGGCCTTGAAGCGGACCAGGTTCTCCGGATCGGCGCCGGCCCACGAGTAGATCGTCTGCGCCGGATCACCGACCACACAGACGTCCTCACGGCCGCCCAGCCACAGGTCGAGCAGGCTCTGCTGCAGCGGCGAGACGTCCTGATACTCGTCCACGACGAACGTCCGGTACTGCCGGCGGATCTCCGCGGCGACCCGCTCGTCCTCCGCGAGCAGCGCGACCGTGCACAGCAGCACGTCCTCGAGGTCGATCCGGCCGCGCTCCAGCTTGACGTCCTCGTACGCCGCGAAGATCCGGGCGATCGTCGGTGGGTCGAAGGCCGCGAGCGCACGCCCGGCCCGGGGCGCCAGCCGCGCGTAGTCGTCCGGCCGGACGTTGCTCACCTTGGCCCACTCGACCTCACCGGCCAGGTCGCGCAGCGCAGGCGTGTCCACCCGGACCCGGCAGCGCGACGCCGCCTCGGTCAGCAGCGGGAATTTGCGGTCCGCGATCGGCGGCAGCTCCCCGCCGTACACCTTCGGCCAGAAGAAGCGGGCCTGCCGGAGCGCGGCGGAGTGGAATGTGCGGGCCTGCACGCCCTGGACGCCGAGCTGCGCGAGCCGCCCGCGCATCTCCCCCGCGGCGCGCTGGGTGAACGTCACCGCGAGCACCCGGACCGGGTCGAACGTCCCGGTCTGCACGCCGTACGCGATCCGGTGGGTGATGGCGCGGGTCTTCCCGGTGCCGGCACCGGCCATCACCACGACCGGGCCGTGCAGCGCGGTCGCGACCGCCCGCTGCTCGGGGTCGAGGGCCTCGAGCAGGGCCTCGGCGGAGGCGGGGCGTGTGAAGTCGCTCACGGGCTGGGACATACGGGAACAGCACCACCTGCACCATGGTTCGGATACGTCGAAGGCAACCCTAGACGGGCGGCCCGACAAAACCCCTCCCAGCTCCTCGAGGAGTCCGCCGATGTCGGCTTTGACGATCTACTCCACGCCGTGGTGTGGCTACTGCCACCGCCTCAAGGGCCAGCTCAAGCGCGCCGGTATCGAGTTCACCGAGATCGACATCGAGCAGGTCCCGGAGGCCGCGAAGATCGTCGAGCGGCTCAACAACGGCAACCAGACGGTGCCGACCGTGGTCTTCGCCGACGGCACCGCGATGACCAACCCGTCGCTCGCGCAGGTCGCCGACAAGCTCGTCGCCTGACCGACCGGGTTACGGACCGAGCGGTCCGGGAGCGCGAACTCAGGTCATAGCGCCTGAGTTATGGACTTTACGGTCATGACCGATATACCTTGCGATGAACCACGTCGCAGGGAGTCCGCCCATGTTCCAGCGCCGTCACGTCAGCCGTGCCCTGATCACCCTTGCCGCCACGCTCGGCCTGCTGCTCACCGCGGGTCTGCCCGCGGGCGCGGCGCCGCCGGGCGACCGTCCGGACGGCATACCCGATCAGTTCCCGTCGGAGAACTGGCCGCTCGGTACGCCGTCCAAGCTGTTCGCGCCGAGCGCCGAGGTGATCCAGGACCTCGGCTCGCCGGTCAGCTCGCTGACGATCATGGAAGGGGCGGTCGGCCGTACGCCGGACGGCCGCGACGTCGTGTACGCCGTACCCGCCGGGGAGAATGCACGCCTGAACGTCGTCGACCTGCACACCCGCGAGTTGCTCCGCACCGTGCCGCTGCAGGGTGCGGCCGGCGGCTGGGCGATCGTCGTGACACCGAACGGCGACGTCTACCTCGGTACGTACGCGAACGCGCACCTGTACCGCTACAGCCCGGTCACCGGTGAAGTGACCGACCTGGGGCAGCCGATCCCCGGCCAGTCGCAGATCTACGGCCTCACCGCCGACCCCGAGGGCAACGTGTACGCCGGGACCTACCCGAACGCGCACGCCTTCAAGTACGACACCACGACCGGCGAGGTCACCGACTACGGCTCGCTCGACCCGGTGCAGCAGTACGCGCGGTCCACCGTGTACGACCCGGACCACAACAAGCTGTTCGTCGGTGTCTCCACGCCGAACGCCCGCCTGCTCCGCATCGACCCCGAAACCAAGACGGTCGAGGACATCACTCCCCCGGGTACGACGGCCAAGGACTTCATCGACCTGGACTACGCCGGCGGGAAGGTGTTCGCGAACGCCAGCAGCCGGCTGGTTGTCGTGGATGCGGTCACCGGTGAGCAGATCAAGTACACCGACGCCACCACCGGCGAGCTGGTGATGGACTACCCGATCGCTGCCCGCGGTGTCTCGCCCGCAGGCCCGGGTGGCGTCTACTTCACCAACAACACGCTCTCGCTCACGCACTACGACCTGGAGACCGACACGGTCGGTCCGGTCACGCCGCCGCGCACTGTGACCCGTGGCGCCTCCATCGGCTACGGGTGGGTGACAGAGAACGGCCAGCAGGTGCTGTACGGGCTGGCCGGCAACTACTCCGGCGGAACGTTCCGCTACAACCCTGCGGACGGGACGCTGGCGCAGTGGAGCTCACCGTTCCAGTACGTGCCCTCGCCGCTCATGCACACGCTGGCCGACCCCGCCACGGGCAAGGTGTTCGTCAACGTGTACCTGAACGGCTCGACGGCCATCTACGACCCTGAGACCGGTAAGTCCACCGTCACCACCCGGCAGGGCCAGGTGGAGGGCTGGGCGTGGGACGGCAACGGCAAGATGTACGTCGGCATCTACCCGTACGGACGCCTCTCGCTGTGGGACCCCACCCAGCCGGACAGCCCGACCAACCCGAAGGAACTGTTCAGCCTGGTCGACAGCGACCACCAGAACCGCCCGGTCGCAGTAGTACCCGCCGGCGACCGTGTGTACGTCGGAACCACACCGGCGTACGGCGAGTACGGCGGCGCGCTGACCGTGTACGACGTACCGACAGGCAGCCACACGGTCTACCGCAACCTGGTGCCCGACCAGACGATCTCCTCGATCGTGCCGTCCGGGTCGGCGGTCTGGGTCGGTTCCAGCATCGAAGGCGGGCAGGGCACCGAGCCGGTCGCCACCGAGGCGCATCTGATCAAGGTCGACCCGTCGACCGGACAGGTGCTCGCCGACGTCGTGCCGGTGGCCGGAGCAGCCAGCGTCAACGAGCTGATCACCGGCCCGGACGGCAACATCTGGGGCCTCGCCGACGGCATCGTCTTCGCCATCGACCCGGCAACCGGTGCGGTCAAGCGACTGCTCCCGGTGTTCAGCGGAGTGACCGGCTCACAGGACGGAGCGCTCTCCTGGCGTGACGGCTACCTGTACGGCGTCACCGGTGGCCGGCTGTTCGTCGTGGACATCCTGAGTGGACAGGCGACCGTACTGCGCAACCGGGGACTCAACCGGCTCACACAGACACCGAACGGCACCTACTACACGCTGCTTCGCCCGGACGGCTACATCAACCCGACCAACCTGGCCTCCTACACACCGCCGACCGACTCGTGTCCGCAGTCGGACCTCCGAGCGACGGTGTGGACCGGCAACGTCGACAGCCACGTACAGAACCGCTTCCTCAGCTACGGGTGCACGCTGACCGACACCCTGCCGGACGCGAAGGCGGACTGGCCCAACCACGCGGCCTATGTCCTCGCCGTCGACCGCAAGCTGAGGCAGCTCGAGGCGGACGGATCGGTGCAGCGCTGGGAAGGCGCCCTGATCAGGATCGCTGCGGCGCGGTCGAACGTGGGCCGGTGACGGGAGGGGTGGTCACCAGCTGCCGGTGAGGCTGTCGCCGTACCAGCCTTCGATCAGGCGGCGGGAGATCGAAATGGCACCCGGGAGGGCCATCGTGCCGGCTTCGACCAGCGCACGGACGTCGTCCCGGGTGAACCATTTCGCCTCGGCGATCTCGTCCGCGTCGACCTCGATGTCGAACCCGGTCGCCTTGGCGTAGAACCCGAGCATCAGGCTCGCGGGCAGCGGCCACGGCTGGCTGCCCGCGTAGGAGATCTCCGGCCCGACGATCACCCCGGTCTCCTCCAGGACCTCACGCCGTACGGCGGCCTCCAGCGACTCGCCGGGCTCCACGAAACCGGCCAGCGTGGAGTAGCGGCCGGGCGGCCACGCCTCGTTGCGGCCGAGCAGCGCCCGGTCCTGGTCGTCGGTGACCAGCACGATGATCGCCGGGTCGCTGCGCGGGAAGTGCGACAGCCCGCAGACCGGGCACCGGCGGACGTGGCCGGCCTCCACCACCTCGGTGTGCGCACCGCAGTTCGCGCAGTGGGTGTGGACGCCGTGCCAGTTGGACAGTCCGATCATGTGGACCGCGATCCCGGCCTCACGGTCGTCCAGTACGGCGCCCAGCTCGCGCAGACCGCCGTACGACTCGTCCGCCTCGCCCTCGACCAGCACGCCGAAGACGGCCCGCCCCTCGGCGGTCATGCCGGCGCCGGTCTCGCGGTCGAGTCCGAGGAAGATGCGAATGCCGTCCGGTGCCGCGGCCGGCGCCACGAAACGCAGTGCGGAGCGGTCGTCGAGCACCTGGATCTTGTCACCGGCCACGACGACGACCTGGGTGTCCGGAGCGGCCCAGGCCTTGTCCAGCCAGTCGTCGTCACGACGGCGGTCGGCGGCGCGGTCCAGGACGGACCGGGACAGGGCTAGTGAACCGGGAGCGATGGAGTAGGCCACATGACTCAACCTACCCCGGCTCCATGAGAGCATCCCGGCATGAGCATTCACATCGCCGCCGAGAAGGGCCAGATCGCGCCCCGGGTGCTGTTTCCGGGGGACCCGCTGCGGGCCAAGTGGATCGCGGAGACCTACCTGTCCGACGTGACCTGCTACACCGAGATCCGCAACATGTTCGGGTTCACCGGCACCTACAAGGGTGAGCGCATCTCGGTCCAGGGCTCCGGCATGGGCCAGCCGTCCGCAGCGATCTACGCGCACGAACTGTTCGCGGAGTACGACGTCCAGACGCTGATCCGGGTCGGCACCTGCGGCGCGCTCACCGAGGCGGTCCGGGTCCGCGACGTGATCGTGGCGATGTCCGCGAGCACCGACTCGCAGATGAACCGGCTGCGCTTCCACGGCATCGACTACGCGCCGACCGCGGACTACCAGCTGCTGCGCGCGGCGGTGGACGCGGCCGAGACGGCCGGGCTGAACGTGCACGTCGGCCAGGTGTTCTCCGGCGACCTGTTCTACAACGACCGCCCCGACCTGGTGTCGCGGACGGCGGAGTACGGCGTCCTGGGCATCGAAATGGAGGCGTCCGCGCTGTACACACTGGCCGCCAAGTTCGGCCGCCGCGCGCTCGGCATCATGACCGTGTCCGACCACCTGATCACCCACGAGGTGACGACCGCGGAAGAGCGGCAGACGACGTTCTCCGAGATGATCACGATCGCCCTTGACGCAGCGATCGAGGTGCCGGTCTGAACCGCTGGTACGGCGCTGCGCTGACCAGCGCAGCGCTGCTCGCCGCAACCACCGCCTGCTCCGGCAACGAGGAGCCGTCGTCCGAGTCTGGCAGCAGCCCGAGCACGTCGACCACGCTGCCTGCTACACCATCCGCTGCGCCATCTGCTTCGGCTGGTACGCCGACCTCACCGGGAGCCGACGCGACGCTGCCGGACCTCACCGCCGCGCAGGTCGTGGCCGCGTTGAAGGCCAATAAGTACAGCTGCAGCACCGATGAGGCCTACGAGCGGTGTACCCAAGGCACCACGTCGGTGCAGGTGCTCCTCGGTGACCACCCGCGTCCCCCGGTGCTGTCACTGCAGGCATCCGGCGCACCGGCCGAGGCGACAACGAAACTGGCCGCGGTCGCTCCACAGGTCCTGGAAATTGCGCACGTCAACCCGCGGCAGCCGATCGTCGACTGGCTGAACAAACTCGAAGGCAAGCCCGCCGGCTCGACCAAGGCCGGCAACTGGACCATCGACTTCTCCACCGAATCCAGCTCGGAAGCCCCCGGCGCGATCCTCACCCTCACCGACACCCTCTGCAAAACCCGCTGCGGCGCCGAGTGACGCAACATCGCCGGACCGGGCAGAGGTCCGGCGCGAGGAACGTCCGCGGCGTACTCCCCCGGCACCCCCAACACGAGCGGATATCCGGCGCGTGTGACCGATCCATGGCAGGGCCCGGGGCCGGGTGACCGAGCCGGCGCTGGCGCCGGCGCCGGACGACCGCGAGCGTCCTCGCACGGTGGGTTCACCCATCGTGGTGTGGGTTCCTGACCCGTGTGAGGGGTGCGGAACCCACAACACCGTGGGTGAACCCACCGTGGGGCGGAAACCCGGAGATTCCTACGAC
>NZ_JBEZFT010000052.1:0-49911 GCF_040649595.1 Kribbella sp. NPDC048915
GTCCCCACCCCCGAGATCCCGTCCCCACCCCCGAGATCCCGTCCCCACCCCCGAGATCCTGTCCGCAGCCCCGAGATCCTGTCCCCACCCCCGACCAGCTCGCCCTTCCCCTGCACGCATCGCGCCCACGACGCCATCAGGTGGGCGCATGAACACCAACTGGTCCCAGAGCACAGGAAATAACGTGTCCCAGGCCCCCAGTACCTGTCGACACCCCCGTCAACAGGCCGATCTAGCCGGGGGTGCGCCGCGCCGGGCGTGGGTGGTGCCAGGGCGGGCGTGGTGGGATGGCTGGTATGAGGTGGTTGGACAAATGCTCTGCGCAGGCCGTCACCGACGCACTCCGGGTGATCGCACCCGAACTGGCCGACGACGAGATCAGCGTCCGGGAAAAGTTCGGCGAAGAGGATCCGGAGTGGTGGGCAGCGAGCGCCATGGTCGGAGACCGGTGCGTCGCGAAGTTCGCCTGGTCACGGCCGGCCGCGCTCCGGGTAGCGCATGAGATCGACGTACTTGAGGCGTTGACGGACCTCCCGAGCGTCCCGTACGTACCCGAGATCGTTGCCAGCAGCACTGATCCGCTGCTGTTGGTCACTCGCCGCATCCACGGTACGGCGCTGTTCGACATCGTCGACACCATCGACCGGAACCACGCCGGACGACAGCTGGCAACCTTCCTCGCTGCGCTGCACGACCCAACGACACTCGACCGCGTGGAGCACAGCACCGGCGAACTGGCCCCTGCTCTGATGCAACCCGCAACCACGGAGACAATCCGCGAGGGGTTCGTCCGCTGGATCCGCCCGGACCAGGTTGCCGCAGTGATGCGATGGTGCGACTGGACCGACGAAGTACTCGCCACGCCCGCACCACAGGTCCTGGTCCACGGCGACCTTCACGGCGGAAACCAGGTCTGGAACGCCGACGAACTACAAGTCATCGTTGACTTCGAAACCGCCGGCACCGCCGAACCCGAGTACGACCTCCGCGCCTTCCCCGGCACCGGACCGGGAGTCGAACTCCTCCAGTACACCTCAACCCACTACCGAGCCCTCACCGGCCGCCCGCTGTCCGCCGAACGCATCATGGCCTGGCACCTACGCACCACCCTCGCCGACGCCCTCTGGCGCTGCGAGTCCGGCGTACCGCTCCCGGACCACCGCACGCCCTCCGCCTGGGTAGCCGACCTGTCCACCCGCTTCACCATCCTCGGCCTCACCCCCACGTGATCCACCGCCGCAGGCCGCGCACTCTCCTCATCCGCCCCGCCCACCCCGCGAGCCGCCACCTCCCGGGCCGGTGAACACCGCCTGGGGCCGCTGCACAGGAAATAACCGGTCACCACCCCCCGGTTCCTGTTCACACCCCCGCGAACCCGGCAGGTTTACCGCTGCTCGTCGCCCGCAAACGCGCCCGACCCGCCCCACTGTCGAAGCCGCCGGAATGACTCGGTGGGGTCAGCGGGCTGGGGTCGGTTCGGGGACGGGCCGGAGGGCGATGGTGGTTGCTTGGATGACGCCGGCGTTGTCGCGGATCCAGGTGGAGAGGACTACCTGGAGGTCTTCGAGGTCGCGCTCTTCGAGGATGACGCCGGGGACGGGGACGGTGGCGCCCAGCTCCGCTAGGACGGGGCGGAGGTGCTGGTCGGCGAGGAGCTTGTGGCTGGGCGCGGCAGAGACCGTCACTGGAACGACGACCGATCCGGCCAGTGCGGACGGGCGGAGGACGTCGAGGAAGCTCTTTAGGAGACCGGTGTAGCTGCCTTTGTAAACGGGGGTCGCGACCACGATCAGCGAGGCCGACGACACCAGGTCGATCGCGCTCGCCAGGGCCGCCTGGGTGTTGGCGTCCGCCTGGTCGCCCTGGAAGATCGCCGGCGCGATCGTGACCAGGTCGATCAGCTCGTCGATCCGGTACGGCGTACCGAGCTCGGAGGCGAGAAGTTCCGCGACAGAGGCTGCTGCGGCAGCTGTCCTCGAACCGGCGCGCGGATTCCCCACCAGCGTGACCACCGACTGCGGCCACACCGGTGGCTCCGGCACGACCTGCGACTCGAACGCGACTGACGGCATCTGACCCATCTCCTGAACAGCTCGGTGGCAACTGCCTCGAGCGTAGTCAAAGTCGAGCCGCCTACTGCACTTTCTCACCATTCGAACGCCGCGCCCGAAGCTTGACCACGACGAACCATCCGACCGCGAGCACCGCGACCGCGATCACGACCTTCTGGAACACCCCCACCGATGACTCCACCACGTGCCACCGCTCACCGAGCTGATAGCCGGCGAGGATGAGCAACGAGTTCCACACCAGGCTGCCCGTCGCGGTCAGCGCCAGGAACGGCAGAATCGCCATCCGCTCGACGCCGGCCGGCACCGAGATCATGCTGCGCACCACTGGGACCAGCCGCCCGATCAGCACCGCCTTCGGACCGTGCCGGAGGAACCACTGCTCTGCCTTGTCGATGTCCTCCACCTTCACCAGTGGCAGCTTCTCGGCGATCGCACGCGTGCGATTACGGCCGAGCGCGGCGCCCACGCCGTAGAGCGCGAGCGCGCCGATGACGGAGCCGAGGGTGGTGCAGATGATCGCAGCGACCAGCCCGAAGTCGCCGCGCGAGGCGGCGAACCCGGCCAGTGGCAGGACAACCTCGCTCGGCAACGGAGGAAACAAGTTCTCCAGAGCAACCGCGAGGCCGGCGCCGACCGGGCCCATGCGCTCCATGAGCTCGATCACCCAGCCGGCCACCCCGCCGGTCGGTTCCTGCGTCGCCTGTAGCGCGGTCATCATCACCCGATTCGTCGTCGACATGCCAACGACGGTAGGTCTGTGAACCCGTCGGAACACTGGGGCCGACCGCCGTTTTTCCAGAGGCTTTCCACAGTGCAGAACTGAGGAAAACCGCAGTTTCTCCAGCTCAGGTGCCCGCTAGTCTTGCGTGCCATGCGGCAAGGTCCCGGGCTAGTGCGACGAAGCGCCAGAGGTCTGTCCGGCCTCCTGGCCGGTTCGGCCCTGGCGCCGGTCGAGCTCGTGCTGGTGGGCCTGTCCGTCCTCGCGCTGGTCACGGTCGTGGCCGTCCCGCGCGCCCGCAGCCGCGTCGAGCGGGTCGTCCAACGCTGTGCACGGTCGATGGCGGCGATGGAGGTCCGGCGGCTCGGCCGGTTCCACCAGGTCCACGACCTGGGGCCGTACGACGACTCCGCCGCCTTCGCGTATCTGCTCAGACGCTGGCCGATCGGCGCGCTCGGCGCCCTGGTCGTGTTGCTGCTCCTCTACGGCCTTGCCATCGCCGCGACGATGGTCAGCGCGTGGGCGTTCGACGGCTCGTGGGGCTACATCGAGAGCGCCGACCGCGTCTCCACCGAAACGCTCATGCTCGCGACAGTCCCCGGCGCGCTACTGCTGTACATCAACGTCATGGGCCTGGCCGGTGTCGTCGACCTCGACGTGAAGCTGGCGCGCCGCCACCTCACGCCGTCAGTGGAGGAGGCACTGACCCGACGGATCTCCGAGCTAACCGTGAGCCGGGCCGAGGTCGTCGAGGTGGTCAACGAGGAACGCCGGCGGATCGAGCGTGATCTGCACGACGGCCTGCAGCAGCGCCTGGTCGCGCTCGGGTTGCTGCTCAGCCGCGCTCGCCGGGCGCGGGAGTCGAGCCTCGCGGACGACCTGGTCCGCCAGGCCCACGCGGAGGCCGAGTTGGCGCTGGTCGACCTCCGCGACGTCGCCTGGCGCGTGTACCCGACCGCGCTCGACAAGCTCGGTCTGCGGGAGGTGCTGGCCGTGCTCACCGAGCGTTCCAGCATCCCCGTCCGCCTGGAGTACACCCTGTCCGAGCGGCCGCCCGCCGGCGTCGAGACCGCGGCGTACTTCGTGATCTCCGAGGCGCTGACCAACGCTGCCAAACACTCGCAGGCCAACAAGATCGCCATCACGGTCACTCCCACCCCGGCCGACGACGAGCGTCCCGGTGTGCTGGTCACCGTCACCGACGACGGTGTGGGCGGCGCCGACGTCAGCGGTCGAGGGTTGAGCGGACTGGCCGGGCGGGTTGTCGCCAGCGACGGCAGACTCACCGTGTCCAGTCCGCGCGGCGGGCCCACAACGATCCGCGCGGAGTTCCTATGCGCGTGATCCTGGCCGAAGATTCGACGCTGCTCCGCGAGGGGCTGATCCGCCTGCTCGTCGAGGAAGGTCATGAAGTCCTCGACGCGGTGGGCGACGGTGACGCGCTCGTCCGCGCGGTCCGTACGGCGGCTGCGGCTGGCGCGCCGCCTGACGTCGTGTGCGTCGACGTTCGGATGCCGCCGACGCATACCGACGAGGGGCTACGAGCGGCGCTCGCGATCCGCGAGTCCTGGCCGAGCGTCGGTGTGCTCGTCCTGTCGCAGTACGTCGAGAAGTCGTATGCCGGTGAGCTGATCACCTCCGGGCGGGAGCGGATCGGGTATCTGCTGAAGGACCGCGTGATGCGGGTGGAGGAGTTCCTCGATGCGCTCGAGCGGGTCGGTTCAGGCGGGGTGGCGCTGGATCCCGAGGTTGTCCGGCAACTGTTGTCCCGCACCACGCACACCGACCCTCTCGAGAGGCTCACCACCCGCGAACGCGAAGTCCTCGCCGCCATGGCCGAAGGCCACAACAACCAGAGCATCGCCGACCGGCTCTACATCAGCCCGAGCGCCGTGGAGAAACACGTCAACTCGATCTTCGACAAACTCGACCTCTCCCACTCCCCCGGCTACAACCGCCGCATCCGAGCCGTCGTCACCTACCTGACAACCTGACACCGCACAACGAGTCAGCCTGGCGACGCGGTGGTCCACCGTCACACGAACCAGTCGTCTGGCGCCGCCGGGTTCGCTGCTTCCCGAACCAGCCTTATAGCGACGCGACGGTTGGCTGCCTCAACTCAACGAGTCAGCCTGGCGCCGCGGTGGTCCACCGTCACACGAACCAGTCGCCTGGCGACGCGGTGGTCCACCGCCACACGAACCAGTCGTCTGGTGCCGCGGTTGTTCGTTGCCTGGCGGGTCAGGGTCGTCGGCCGGGCGGGGTGGTCATGGCTTGGTGGTGGGCGGCGATGCGGGTCGGGGCGAGTTCTCCGTTGTAGACGGCGACCTTGCCCACCGCGCCTTGGAACCAGGAGCCGAAGTCGCGGGTGCCGACGCGGAAGGGCGCTGAGCCGTCGGACGGGATGATGATCTGGCCGCGAATGCTCAGGTCGTCCTGGTCGCGCAGTACGCCGTCGCGGTAGATCTTGGTGTAGCCGTTCGGGTAGGCCTCGCTCTTGGCGTTGGCGTTGATGACCAGGACGTAGTGGATCCACTGGCCGGTCGACACCGCGTCCTGGAAGTACGAGCCGGCGCCGAGCCCGCCGCTGGCGTTGAACAGGTAGCCGGAGATGCGATTGGGACGGTTTTCGTTGTTCTCGAACGAGTACATCCGCGCCACGTACTCGTGGTGATCCGGCTCGCCCTTGCCCATCCAGTGCACGTAACCGCTGCTCTGCTGGTTCGGGAAGCTCAGCGTGTCTGGGCGCATCCACGCTTCGAGGGTGAACTCGCCGGTTGTCGCCGGGCTGAGTACGGCATTGTCCGGGACCTCGAAGTACCCGGTCGCACCGTCGAAGGCGGTCGCGCCGGAGCCGTCCGGCAAGGTCGTGGCGGATCGGGTCCCGGAGTACGTGCCGCGGAGACCACCGCGCAGCGAGGTTTCGGCTCCGGACGACGACCGATCGAGTCGCCAGTAGGCGGCGGGCTTGTCCTGCAGTACGGCGGAGTCGTAAACGCCGTACGCGAACGGCGGACCCGCGAACGTGCCGCCGGCAACCGCGGTGTTGCCGGAGATGATGCCTGCGGGGGTCGTGTTGACGGGGGTGGTCTTGACGGGGGTGGTCTTGACGGGGGTGGTCTTGACGGGGGTGGGGAGGAAGGTGAGGAGGGGGACGAGTGATGCTGCGAGTTTGCGCATGGTGATCCTTCCGGGCGGATGGGACCTCAGGTGGAGCGGGAACTCAGGTGGAGCGGGAACTCAGGTGGAGCGGGAATCCGGGGCGGCGACTGAGCGTCGGCGGACGACCGTGGCTTTGACGCCGATGGATTCGGTCGGTGTTGTTTCGGCGGGGCCGGGGGTTTCCAACAGGCGCGCCACGGCCAGCTGGCCGACGCGGGAGCTTTGGCCGGTGACGGTGGTGAGGCCCGGGTGGACGAGTTCGGAGAGGATGTCGTCGTGGCCGGTGACGCTGACGTCGTCGGGTACCGATCTGCCGAGTCGGCGGAGTCCCTCCACGAGGCCGGCCGCGAGTACGTCGTCGAAGGCCATCACCGCTGTGACGCCGAAGTCGAGCACCGTCCTGGCTGCGTCGACGCCGTCGGCGTGCAGGCCAGCGGTCGGTTCCAGTCGGATCAGCTCGACGCCGAGGGTCTTGGCTCGCTCGGTGACGGTTCGCGCGCGTTGCTTGTTCGACCAGGAACCGGCCGGCCCGGGAAGGTACGCGATGCGCTCGTGGCCGAGGCCGACCAGTTCGTCCATCAGTTCTCGCAGCGCCGCGCGCGAGTCGGTGTAGACGCTCAGCAGCCCGTCGACCACGCGGTTGACCAGCACCAGCGGGACCAGCTGCGCGATCTCGCGGATGTGCGACGCGGTCATCCGCGGCGCGCAGAGGATGACGCCCCGGGTCTGCTGCGCGAACTGTTCACACACATGTCGCTCGATGTCCGCGTCGTCGTCCGTGTCTGCGACGAACACCCCGATCCGATGCGATCGCGACACCTTCTGCGCAGCCTTGAGCAGGGTGGTCATGTACGGGTTCGAGATGTCCGGGACCACCAGGCCGACGTTGGGCGCGGTGCCGGTGATCAGCGACCGAGCCATCACGTTCGGCGAGAACCGTAGTCGACGGGCGACTTCCTTGACCCGGTCCGCGGTTTCCGGCGAGATCCGCCCCGGCGTCGAGAAGACCCGGGAGACCGTCGAGATCGATACCCCGGCCGCCTCGGCGACGTCCTTGAGCGTGGTCGCGCGCGTCCGTCTCGTCATCGTCCCTCCCGGTTCGCGGGTCAGGGCACCTACCGGTCTCGAGTCACCACGCCCAGCCTGCGCTCGGAGCCTACGGTCAGCCGAGTCGCGGTGCCGGGAAGAGGGATTTGTGCAAACCTTTGCCAACTTGTCGACATACAGTAGGCTCGCGGTTCGTTGTAGTCAACGAGTTCTGGCGTCCGCGCGTCGCTTGAGTCAGGATTGATGCGCAAACCTTTGCCATGCTTCCGGAGGAGTCCTGCATGACAGTCGGGATCGACCGCATGCCGCACGTCAGCACCTACCCGACCCGTGTCGACCTTGGTCGCGCTGCGGCGGCCGCGGCGGCCGAACGTGTCCGGGAGGCGATCGCGTCCACCGGGCGGGCTCGTCTGATGCTGGCGGCAGCGCCCAGTCAGGCGGCGACGCTGGCCGCACTGGCGGTCGAGCCCGACGTCGACTGGAGCAAGGTGGAGTGCTTCCACATGGACGAGTACGTCGGGCTCGCGGCGGACGCGCCGCAGGGCTTCCGGAACTGGTTACGCCGGAACTTCACCGACAAGGTGCCGCAGGCAACGTTTCGTCCGCTCGATCCCGGCAGTGACGCGGAGGCGGCGGCGCGCGACTACGAAGTACTGATGGGCAGTGAACCGTTCGACCTGGTGCTGCTCGGCCTGGGGGTGAACGGCCACCTCGCCTTCAACGACCCACCGGCCGACTTCGCCGATCCGCGCGCCGCGAAGGTCGTTGCGCTGGACGAGATCAGCCGCCGCCAACAGGTGGACGAGGGCAACTTCGCCGACCTGGACGACGTGCCCACGCACGCCGTCACCGTCACCATCCCCCGCCTGCTGAACGCCCACGCGGTCATCGGCTCGGTCCCCGGCACCGTCAAACGCCAGGCCGTGCACGACACCCTGACCCGGCCCATCGACCCGAACTATCCGGGTACTGCGCTACGCACCCACCCCAACGTCCAACTCTTCCTGGACTCCGAATCCGCTGACCCAGAATCAGGCGACACAGCAGGCGGCACAGCAGGCGGCACAGACTCCAGCGACGCAGAATCAGGCGACGCCGAGCTGTAGGCCTCCGGAGGAACTCGCGGACCGCGACTCGCACGCGGACGGCGACTCTCACGCGGGTGGCGGCTCGCGCGCGGGTGGCGGCTCTGGCGCGGGTGGTGGGTCGCTCGGGGGTGGGGGCTTGCTCGCGGATCGGATTGGGCGCGTCGTGTTGGCCATCCTGGACCGGGCTGTCGCGACCGAACACGACCTGCTCCTCGCCCGCCTCCGGCTGATGATCGACACCCCCGCATTACAGGCCCGGCACCTGGACAGTCAGTTCCGGTTGCAGGAGGCGTTTGTTCGTGCGGTCGATCCCGGCCTCGAGTACGACGCCCGCGCGGCGGCGAGCGCCGTACTCGGAGTCACGCACACTGCCCTGCTGCGTTGGGCGGCCGGTGACGGCGAGCCCGCACTGACCGAGCTGTTCCGCGACGCGTTCACGGCTGCGTTCGGTCACGCCCCCTGATCGAGGTCAGGTGAGTTCGGGGACGCGCAGGTGCGCGATGGCCAGTTCGAACTCGCCGACGTCGAGAACCTCGGCGCCGACGTCCTTGGCGATGGCGGCACGCATCGAGGCGGCCGCCTCGCGCGTGCTGTCCATGGCCTCGCGGCTGTCGTAGGTGATCGACGACACCGTGCGGCCGCTGCTGCGGTCGACGAGCAGGCTGGCGCTGCAGAAGCCGGACAGGTCTTCGATCCGGGGCAGTGACGCCATCCGGTACACGTCGATCGAGCGGTCCATCACCGCCGGATCGATCTGCACCCAGGTCGCCCGGACACACGCGCCGGGTCCTGACTTGTGGTCACGGTGCAGGACCGCGATCTCCCACTCCTCGACCTGCGGTTCACCGCCGCCCATCAGCTCCGCAACCCGCGACCGGACCGGACGGAGCTCGGAGTCGGTGGCCCGCATCGACTCTTCCGACTGCCAGGCGCTGGTCGCGATGCACCGGCCGGACTCCCGGTCGACGATCATGGACAGGCCGATACAGCCGTCCATCTCCAGCAGTCTCGGCATCACCTCGTCGCGCACCTGCATGATGCCGGCATCGACCGACGCCGGCGCGGCAGTGACCGTGGTGGAACGCGCGTACACGATCCACCCCCCTTTACGCTCAGGGCAGCGCCCCGGCGGCGCTGCCGGTACCTCTCACCCTCCTCTCCGCACCGGCGCGTGGCAATGCCCCGGCCGACGGCTCGGTCTGTCCGAACGGGCTCATTCCTTGTGCTCGGCGAGGTCGAAGACGTTGCCTTCGGGGTCGGCCAGCGTGATCCAGTGCACGCCGTACTCGTCGTGCTCCGCTACGCGTTCGGCGCCCAGCCCCACGAGGCGGTCGACCTCGGCGGCCCAGTCGGCGGCGACCAGGTCGACATGCAGGCGGTTCTTGCCGGTGCGCGGCTCGGGGACCTGCAGGAACATCAGTGTCGGACCGTCCGCCGCACGGTTCACGGTCGCGAAGAATTCGTTGCTGTCAGCATCGACCTCGGACGACAGCACGCCGGCCCAGAAGGTCGCCAAACTCGCCGCATCGGCACAGTCGAAGGCGATGCTCTCGAGCGCTACAGACATGGTTCAGCCTTTCGGTACAGGGATCCGCCGGATCGGCCAGCAGATCTCGGTGCGGTAGTCGGCCGGATCGGGGACGTCCCCCGGGCCGATCGGATACAGCTCACGGATCGGCCCGGGCGCGACCTCGCAGTACTCCGCGACGTGGCTGCCGAGGCCGCCGTACGTGCGGTCGAAGTCGGTCATCGGGCCGGCGTGGACGGCGATCGCGAAGTAGCCGCCGGGGATGTCGACGAGGTCGACGCCGGCGACCGGCTGCTGATCCGGGGCGACCGGCACAAACGCGACCACCGCACCGGCGTCATCGGTGAAGAACTCGTCGCTGTACGTCGCGCCGGCGGTCACCTGGAGGTCGCCGCCGATCGCGTTCAGCTTGCCGAAGGCGTAGTCGCACCACGGCCCGATCTCGTCGCGAACGACATGCCCCGAGACGCCGTACGCGCGGAACGGTGGGATGAACCGGTACTGCACGTCGAGCACCGGACGCCCCGGAGTCAGCAGCTCACGCAGCGAGGCAACCACCTCACGGGTGTGCGCGAGCTCTTGCTCCATCCGCTCGAGGTGCGCTCGCAGCGTCTCCTCGCGCGCCGGACCGTCGGCGGCCTCGACCACCGCCCGTACGTCGGCCAACGGCATCCGCAACTCCCGCAGCCGTCTGATCAGCAGGGCCACGTCGACCTGGTCGGTCCCGTACCGGCGGTAGCCGGACGAGGCGTCGATCGAGACCGGCGCGAGCAGGCCGATGTCGTGGTAGTGGTGCAGCGTCTTCACGCTGAGATGAGTCAGTCGGGAGAACTCCCCCACAGTCACCGTGGCCGTCATGCCCCAAGCTTCCACCCTCCGGTAACCGGAGGGTCAAACCAGCCCGGATCCGCAGGCCATCACAACGCACAGCCGACGGCGGGCGCCCGTGGGGATGCACCGCCGCCGGCCGGTTGTGATGGCCTGCAGATCCGCCTACCCGCGGTACCGCCCGATCACCTTGGTGAAGTCCCAAGCGTTCTGCGGGATACCGGAGCAGCTGTCGGCCGGCCCGCCCGTGCAGGGGCGGTCGCGGTTGACCGACCAGAACGTGAACCGCGCCAGGTGGTGCTCCGAGGCGTAGGACAGCATCGACTCGAAGTCGGACAGGTTGACGCGCTCACCGGCGACGTCGGTCAGCCCGTTCATCGATGAGATGCCGATTTTCCGGTACGCCGCGTCGTCGCTCAGCCCGTACGCCGATTTCACCTGGTTCTTCAGGCCGTCGGCCGCCTGCCGGGTCAGCGCGCCCATGTTGTTCGAGCCGCCGCCGAAGTCGAACGGCATGATCACCCAGCCGTCCAGGTTCAGCCCGGAGGCCGCGCCGCGCCGGATCAGGTCCTGGCCGTTCGCGTCCGGCCCGGACGTGGTGGTTCCGAAGGTCAGGTACGTCGCGATGCCGGGGTTGTTCTGCTCGACGATCTTGAGTGCGTCGATCACCCGCTGCCGGACGGTGGCGTTGCTGAACTCGGTCGCCTCGATGTCCACGTCGAACGCCTTCAGCGACAGCGCGTTGATCACCTTCTGGTACGCCGCCGCCAGCTCACCCGCGGAACCGCAGCTCTCCCCGAGCTTGTTGCCGGACCACCCGCCGACCGAGACCACGACGTCGCCGCCGTTGGACCGGATCGCGTTGAGGGCCTGCTGGTCGACGCCGCCGGTCAGCGGCCGCTGCCCGTCCCACATCGGGTTGCAGTAGCCGTTGGACAGGATGAACGCCATCGTGAACCACTTGACGCCGGTCGCGTTCATCACGGTCACCGGGTTCAGGGGGCTCCCCCAGCCCTGATAGAGGTACGGCGCCGCCGCCATCGGCGCACCGCCCGTGGGCGGCGGGCCGTCGTCGGCCGCGGGCACGTTCCACTTCTGATTGGCCGCACCGGTGCAGCTCCACAACTGCAACGGCGTACTGTTCGCGGAATTGTTGCCCGTGACATCGAGGCACTTGTCCGCCTGCGGGTTCACCAGATCGCGGCCGGACGTGTAGGTCCATTGCTGGGCGCCGCTGCCGTTACAGGTCCACAGCTGCACCCGCGCACCATTGGACACGGATCCGCCCGACACGTCCAAACACTTGCCCAGGGCACGCACAGTCCCATCGCCGGACCGCGTCCACTGCTGCGCGTTCGTACCGTTGCAGTCGTACAGCTGCACCGTCGTACCGTCCGCGGCATTCGCTCCGGCGACATCCATGCACTTGCCCGCCAGCCCGGTGACCGCACCCGTGGCTGCCTGCGCCGGCAGGGCCGGCGCCGCCAACGTCAGCCCGAGCGCAAGAGTCGCCCCCGCTACGAGTAGCCGTTTCATGAGATGCTCCACTTCTGGTTGGCCGCGCCGGTACAGCTCCACAACTGCAAGGGAGTGCCGTTGGCGGAGGTGTTGTCCTTGACGTCCAGGCACTTGTTCGCCTGTGGGTTCACCAGGTCGCGGCCGGACGTGTAGTTCCATTGCTGGGCGCCGCTGCCGTTGCACGTCCACAGCTGCACGCGCGCGCCGTTCGCCACGGATCCACCCGAGACGTCCAAGCACTTGCCCAGTGCGCGCACGGTCCCGTCACCGGGACGCGACCACTGCTGGGCCGCCGTACCGTTGCAGTCGTACAGCTGGACCGCGGTACCGTCAGCGGAGTTCGCGCCGGCGACGTCCACGCACTTGCCGCCCAGCCCGGTGATCTGACCATCGCCACCACCACCGCCGCTCTGCGTGCCGGACCAGGTGAAGGTCGCGGACGTCTTGGTCGGCAGTGTGTAGACGAACGACTGCGATCCCCAGTTCACGCGCACGGACTGCGAGCTCCCCGTGGTGTTGTAGGCAATCAGCGCCTTCGAACCGTCCGGGTTCTTCCAGGCGACGTTCTTCACCGCGCTGTTCGCGGTCGAGTCGATCCGCAGCGCGCCCGGCTTCACGAACTTCGTCAGGTGGCCCATCGTGTAGTACTCGACGGTCTTGGTCACCTGCCCACGCTGGCTGTCGTTGCGGTGCACCGTCACCAGCCCGGTACACACGTTGCAGCCGGCACCGACGTACGGCAGGTGGCTCTCGTCCAGCGCGATGCCCCACTTGACCCACGACTTGTCCCAGTTGCGGGTGTAGTCGATCAGGTTGTTCATGTCCTCGGCCTGCTGGTTCGCGATCCACGTTCCGCCGGAGTGCTCGGTCATGTACGCGTTGACGTCCGGGTACTGGTTGTGCACCTGGGTCTGCAGGTTCACGTCGCCGCCGTACCCGTGCCAGGCGATGCCGCCGAAGTTCGGGTGGTTGCGCAGCGCGGCGTCCGCGATCGGCACCGAACCGAGGTCGTTGTAGTTGCCCCAGTTGTAGTCGAGGATCAGCACCTTGGTGGTCAGCCCGGCCGCCTGCAGCGCGGGCATCAGGTTGTTCTTGGTGAACTCGAGCAGCCCGGAGCCGTTCCAGTTCATCGATGCGTACCCCGTGGCGTCGGTACCGCAGCAGGTCGGCTCGTTCTGCACCGAGATGTAGTCGATGTGGTTGCCCTGGGCCTCGTTCTGCTGCAGGTACTTGACGAAGTACTGCGCGTACGTCGGCGCATACTCCCACTTCAGCCAGCCGCGGTGGACGAAGTCGTTGTTGTCCTTCATCCACGCCGGTGCGCTCCACGGGGAGCCCATCACCTTCAGCGCCGGGTTGAGCTGCCGCGCCTGTTTGGTGAGCGGTATGACGTCGGTGAGGTCGTGCTGGATGCTGAAATCGTTCAGATCGCAGCAGGTGTCGTCGTAGGAGTAGTTGAAGCGGGCGAGGTCGGAGGCGCCCATCGGGTTGCGGACGAACGCGAGGCCGATCCCGTTCACCGGGTCGAACAGGTCGCGCATCACCTGGTCGCGGGTCGCGGCCGAGATCACGCCGCTGCTGTTCAGCAACCACGCGGAGCTGTCGGCGAACGAGGCGCCGCCGCCTTCGAAGGACTGGTACGTCGTGTTCTCGTTGACCGTGACGGTCTGGTCGGCCGTCCCGCCGGCCGGGCCGAAGTTCACCGGGGTCTGCTGCTGCAGGCCCCGGGTCACGTTGCGGCCGCCGGAGTCGTTGGTGGTGGTCAGCCAGATGTTGACCTGCTCACCGGCAGCAGTACCGGACGCTGCGGCGGAGGCGGGTGGAGCCGTGCCGAGGCCGAGCCCGGCGGCGGCCACGCAGAGCGCGGCGACCGCGACCGGCAGGAGACGTTTGGCGGGCAGTAGGGCAGGCGGTATCGCGGGCATGGGGCGGTTCTCCCTAGCGTTGCGGATCCCCGGCGGAACGGGGGAATCCCTGGAGATACGGGGAGTTCGGGGCGGTACACGTTGACGGCGTCTGCCCGCGCCGCAACAGCTGGTCACCATGAGACAACCATCCGTACACAGCCGTGTCAACGGCTCAGGCGAGACTTTTTTCAGCTTGTGGATTTAGTCCCGGGGTTGACCTGAGAGCGTTCTCACGGCACGCTTCCGCCCAATCCCGTCCTCATTCAGACGCCCCGAGAAATGAGGTACTCATGAAGCGTTCCCGCATGTTCGCGCTCGTCGCGATCGGCGCCGCACTCGTCGGCACCGCCATCCTCCAGCCCGCGGCCGGCGGGCACCAACAGGCCTCCGCCGCGACCACCGCGACGATCTGGGAGGACAACTTCGACGGCCCGGCCGGCCAGGCCCCCGACCCCAACAAGTGGCGCTACGACATCGGTGGCAACGGCTGGGGCAACAACGAGATGCAGTACTACACCGACAGCACCCGCAACTCCGCCCTGGACGGCAACGGCAACCTGGTGATCACCGCCCGGAAGGAGGGCGGCTACCAGTGCCACTACGGGCCCTGCCAGTACACCTCGGCCCGGTTGCTCACCGCGCAGACGTTCACCCAGACGTACGGGCGTTTCGAGGCCCGGATCAAGATCCCCCGCGGACAGGGGATCTGGCCCGCGTTCTGGATGCTCGGCGGCCTGAACTGGCCGAACGACGGCGAGATCGACATCATGGAGAACATCGGCCGCGAGCCGGCCACCGTGCACGGCACGATCCACGGTCCGGGGTACTCCGGCGCCGACGGGATCGGTGCCGCGTACAACCATCCGAACGGCTGGTCGTTCGCCGACGACTTCCACACCTTCACCGTCGACTGGGCGCCGGACTCGATCACCTGGTACGTCGACGGTGTGCAGTACCAGCGCCGTACGCCGGCCGACCTCGGTGGCCGCACCTGGGTGTACAACCACCCGTTCTTCATGATCATGAACGTCGCGGTCGGCGGCTACTGGCCGGGCTACCCCGACAGCACGACGGTGTTCCCGCAGACGATGACCGTCGACTACGTCCGGGTGTCCACGCTCGGCGGCTCCGGCGGCACCGGATCACAGATCACCGGCCTGGGCGGTAAGTGCCTGGACGTGGCCGGCGCGAACACCGCCGACGGTACGCCGGTCCAGCTGTACGACTGCAACGGTACGAACGCACAGCAGTGGACACGCCCGGGCGACGGCACCATCCGGGCCCTGGGCAAATGTCTCGACGTGAACGCCGGATCCGTTGCCAACGGTGCGAAAGTCCAGCTCTGGACGTGCAACGGCACCGGCGCCCAGCAATGGAACTACACCGGCGGACAAGACCTGGTGAACCCACAGGCCAACAAGTGCCTCGACGTCACCGGCGGCAGCACAGCCAACGCCACACCAGTGCAAACCTGGACCTGCAACGGCGCCGCCAACCAGAAGTGGACCGTGTAACGAACTAGCGAACTGCTCCGCCGTCGCGGAGCAGGCGTACTACGGGGAGGGTCGCGGCGCCGAGTGCTACGGCGTCGCGACCCAGTTCGCACAAGACGATCGAGACCTGCTCGTACGGCCGGCGCAGCGCGTGCTTGCCGACCTCGACGCGCAACGTGTCCAGGTGCCGTTCACCGAGCAGCAGTCCGGCCCAGCCGCCGAGCACGATCCGCTCGGGGTTGACGAGATTCACCAGGTTCGCGAAACCCGCGGCCAGGTAGCCGATGGTGTCGTCGACGATCGTTGCCGCGAGCTCCGAATCCGTGTCGAGCAGCTCGACGAACGCAGTCTCTTCGTCGGCACCGACGGTCCCGCCGGCCTGGCGGTAGCGGTCCAGCACGCCTTCTGCCCCGACGTACGCCTCGAGGCATCCGAGCGCGCCGCATCGGCACCTGCGGCCGCCGTACACGATGGTCATGTGGCCCCACTCGCCCGCGCTGCTGCGCGCACCGCGATAGCTGGATCCACCGGCCACCAGGGCCGAGCCGACACCCGAGCCGACCAGCGCGACCACCACGTCGCTCGCGCCGCGCCCGGCACCGAACCACATCTCGGCCTGCCCGAGCATGTTCGCGCCGTTGTCCAGCTGGATCGGGATATCGGTGCCTTCAGCAAGCATCTTCGCGAGCGGTACGGCGTTCCACCCGAGCGTCTGCGCGTCCACGACCGCGTTGTCCTCGACCACACCGGACACCGCGACGCCCAGACCGAGCACCTGCTCCGGGCGGACTCCGGACGAGGTGACGACGGCCGAAAGCCCCTCCAGGACGTGCTTGACGACCTCGTCGGGCGTCGGCGAGCTGATCGGCTGATCGGCCCGCGCGAGCACGTTCATCGCCAGGTCGAACAGCTCCACCCGGACCCGGGTCTCACCGACCTCGGCGCCGGCGACGTACCGGAAGGTCGGTGCCACCCGCAACAACACCCGCGGCCGGCCGCCCTCGGACTCGACCGAACCGGCCTCCTCGACCACCCCTTCGGCGATCAGCTCGCCGACCAGGTTGCTCACGCTGGCCGCGCTGAGCGAGGTCCGGACGGTCAGTTCCTGGCGGCTCAGCGGACCTTCGCGATAGATGCTGGTGAGGATCACCGAGCGGTTGGACCGGCGCATGTCCCGCACCGTCGTCCGGCGTACTTCCATCCCCACCTCACCAAGACCGCGGACCGGACAGCTGACGGGACGCCCCGTCGCCTGCCCCGAGTCCATCACGGCCGCCCACCGGACGGAAGAGGTGGGCTTCTTCCAGGTCGTGAATCAAGGTCCGTTTCGTTACCGGTCCGTGATTGACGCCTCGTGGCGACTCGGCTTTGATCTACGGAACCGCTTCCGAAACCGGTTCCGTCCGGTCCCTACCGCCCGAAGGGAGTGAGCGTGTCCGTCACCATCGCCGATGTCGCGGCCCGTGCCGGCGTCAGCAAGACGACCGTGTCACGCGTCCTCAACGGCAAGGGCGAGCTGGACCTGCGGACCGCCGAGCGCGTGCGGCAGGTGATCGCCGAGCTCGGCTACGTGCCGAGCGCCCGCGCGGTCGGACTGGCCCGCGGCCGGACCCGGATCGTCGGAATGCTGGTCCCGTCGCTCACCTGGCCCTGGATGGGCGAGGTGCTGCAAGGCGCGGTCGACGTCGTCGAGAGTGAGGGCTACGGCCTGCTGCTGTTCACCTTCAACCGGGGCGCGGAGTCGATGCACCAGTTCGCGTCCCAGGTCTCGGCGCAGTCGTTCGACGGCCTGCTGGTGATCGAGCCGGAGGGCACGCTCACCTACATCGAGCAGTTGCACGCGCGCGGCCTCCCGGTCGTGCTGATCGACGACCGGGACAACCGGCCGCAGTTCCCGTCCGTCTGCACCACCAACTACGCCGGCGGGCAGTCCGCCGCCCGGCACCTGCTGGAGCTCGGTCGTCGCCGGCCACTGGTGATCACCGGCGTCGAGCGCTTCGGTTGCACCCACGAACGCCTGGACGGTTTCCGCGACACCTATGCGGAGGCCGGCCTCGAGCTCGACCCGAGACTCGTGTTCGAAGGCGACTTCACCCACGAGAGCGGACGCCGCGGCGTCCAGTACGCGCTCGGCGAGCGGCTGGAGTTCGACGCGGTGTTCGCGCACAACGACCTGTCCGCGGGCGGCGCCATCCAGGCCGTCCGGGAGACCGGGCGGAACGTGCCGAACGACGTGTCGGTCATCGGCTTCGACGACATCCCGTACGCCGAGCACACCGAGCCGCCGCTGACCACGGTGCATCAGCCGATGCGCCAGATGGGTCAGGCCGCAGCCCGGATGCTGATGGGGTACTTCGGCGGCACGCCGCTGCCGGACGCCCCGCAGGTGCTGCCGACGACGCTCGTCGTCCGCAGCTCAACCGCCCCGAAAGCCACCCCGAGGACCCTCAAACCCGCCCCGAAGAACCGGTCCCACTGAAGCTCCGGCGGCGGGGCAGCTGCCCCTGTCCCGCCCCCGGCGTACCCCTCAACACCCCACGCCACCCCACGACACCGCAACGATCGGGCGTGAGCTCTTCCCATGAGAGCGCTTTCACGCCACCATGCACTGGCCCACCGGCTCAGGGTGGGCCATCCGCCAACAGAAACACAGGAGGAACCGATGCGAGCACGACGCACAGTCGCGCTGGCCCTTTCGGGCCTGCTCGCGGCAGCTGCTTTGGCTGCCTGTAGCAGCGGGGACGGGAGCACGGCCGGCAGCGGCTCGACCAGCGGGGCGACCGTTCTGAACGTCGGCATGCCGAACGGACCGCAGACCGAGAACCACAACCCGTTCCTCGGCTCCTCCTCGGGCGCCTCGCTGGGCTACCGCTGGATGATCTTCGAGCCGCTGGTGATGATCAACGGGATCAAACCGACCGAGCCGGGCAAGCCGTGGCTGGCGACCGAGTGGAAGTGGGACGCCAACTACACCAAGCTGTCGCTCACCGTTCGCGACGGGGTGAAGTGGTCCGACGGCAAGCCGATGACCGCCGAGGACGTGGCGTACTCGTTCCAGCTCCGCAAGGACAAGGAAGCGCTCAACCCCGAGGCGATCCCGTACGGCACCATCACCGCCACCGGCAACAAGGTCGACCTGACCTTCACGCGGTCGCAGTTCGTCAACCAGAACAAGATCCTGACCGCGTTCGTGGTGCCGAAGCACCAGTGGTCGACCCTCGCCGACCCGACCCAGGACACCCTGAAGAACCCGATCGGCACCGGCCCGTACACGGTCAAGTCGTTCACCCCGCAGACCACCACGCTGACGCTGCGCGACTCGTACTGGCAGGAGCTCCCGAAGGTCAAGGAGCTGCGGTACACGTCGTACAACGACAACAACGCGCAGACCACCGCACTGTCCAACGGCCAGTCGGAGTGGAGCTTCGTCTTCGTCCCGAACGTGAAGGCCGTCTACCAGGACAAGGACCCGGAGCACCACAAGCTGTGGTTCCCGGCGAACCTGGGCATCCACGGTCTGTGGATCAACACCACCCGCAAGCCGTTCGACAACCCGGCGCTGCGGCGCGCGATGAACCACGTGATCAACCGCGACGACATCTTCCACCAGGGCGAGGCCGGGTACTTCTACCCGAAGGTCGAGTCGATGACCGGGATCCCGACGCCGGCCGGTGAGTCGTTCATCGCCCCGGAGTACAAGGACGCGCTGCACAAGGTCGACGTCGAGGCCGCCAAGAAGGAGCTCAGCGACGCGGGCTTCAAGCTCGAGGGCGACACGCTGAAGGACCCGACCGGCAAGCCGGTGACGATCACGCTGACCGACCCGGCCGGCTGGTCCGACTACATCACCGATCTGGAGATCATCAAGGACAACCTGTCCACGATCGGCATCAAGGCGACCGTCGACAAGGCCAACCAGGACGCCTGGTTCAAGGCCTTCGACGAGGGCAACTTCGACGCCGGCATGCACTGGACGAACGGCGGCGCGACGCCGTACGACATCTACCAGAACATCATGGACGGCAAGATCCTCAAGCCGGTCGGCAAGGGCGGCGTGAGCGGCAACTACGGGCGGTTCAACAGCCCGGAGGCGACCAAGGCGCTGGACGAGTACGCGAACGCCTCGGACGACGCGACCCGCACCAAGGCCCTGAACACGCTGCAGAAGATCATGGTCGAGCAGATGCCGGTCGTTCCCACCTCGGCGTCCAACGTCGGCGGGCTCTACAGCACGAAGAACTGGGTCGGTTGGCCCGACGAGCAGAACCAGTACGCGCCGGCCCAGCCGACGCAGCAGAACGCTCTGCAGATCGTCCTCAACCTGAAGCCGGCCGGCAGCCAGTGACACCGGGCCGCGGCGCCGGGTTCCGGCGCCGCGGCTCCGGCCTGCCCTCCGCGCGGTGAGCGCGGCGAGCCGTGATTGGAGTCTTATGACGGTCACCGAGACCGAGGTTGTCCTCGAGGCGGAAGGCCTCACCAAACACTTCCCGGTACGGCGGGGCATCCGTGACCTGCTGTCCCGCGAGCACAAGGCCGTACACGCGGTCGACGACGTCCGGCTGACGCTGCGCCGGGGCCGGGTGACCGCGCTGGTCGGCGAGTCCGGATCCGGCAAGTCGACCGTGGCGCGCCTGCTCGCGCAGCTGTACGGGCGCACCAGCGGCGAGATCCGGTTGCACGGCGAACCGGTCACCGTCCACGGCGGCCGGAAGTTCCGGGCGTACGCGCGCCGGGTGCAGATGATCTTCCAGGACCCGTTCGCCTCGCTGAACCCGACGCACACCGTGCGGTACCACCTGACCCGGGCGCTGAAGATCCATGGCCGTGCAGGCGATCTCGAGCAGAACCTGCGCGACCTGCTGAACCAGGTGCAGCTCACTCCCCCGGAGCGCTACCTGGACAAGTTCCCGCACGAACTGTCCGGCGGTCAGCGGCAGCGTGTCTCGATCGCCCGCGCGCTCGGCGCCGACCCCGAGGCGCTGCTCGCCGACGAGCCGGTCTCGATGCTCGACGTCTCGATCCGGCTCGGCGTCCTGAACCTGCTCCGGGATCTCAAGGAACGCCTCAATCTCGCCATCCTCTACATCACCCACGACATCGCGTCCGCCCGGTACTTCGCCGACGAGACCTTGGTGATGTACGCCGGCCGCATGGTCGAGGGCGGCGACTCCGAGACCGTTACCCAGAATCCCGCGCATCCGTACACCCGGCTGCTGATCGAGAGCGCGCCGGACCCCGATCGGCTCGGTCAGCTGAGTACGCCCGAGGACCAGGCCGGCGGCGAGCCGCCCAGTCTGATCGCACCGCCGACGGGCTGCCGGTTCAACCCGCGCTGCGTGCACGCGATGCCGAAGTGCTCCACCGACCTGCCGCCGCGGTTCGAACTGCCCACCCAGGGCCACTGGGCCGCCTGCTGGCTGTACGAGGAGGGGGCGGCGAAGTGAAGTTCCTCCTGCAACGGCTGGCCTTCTACCTCTTCACGGCGTGGGCGGCGCTGACCATCAACTTCTTCATCCCGCGGATGATCCCGGGCGACCCGGTGACGTCGCTGATCAACAAGTTCCAGGGCCAGTTGAGCACCGACGCGATCAATTCGCTGTACGTGCTGTTCGGCCTGGACAAGAACGCGTCGCTGTGGAGTCAGTACGTCGACTACTGGGGGCAGGTGTTCCGCGGCGACCTCGGGCTGTCGTTCACGTTCTTCCCGACGCCGGTCTCGGAGATCCTCGCGCAGAGCCTGCCGTGGACGATCGCGCTGGTCGGCATCACCACGTTCGCCAGCTTCATGATCGGTACGTCCCTGGGCGTGCTGGCGGGCTGGCGGCGCGGCTCGATCATGGACGGACTGTTGCCGGTGACAACGTTCCTGTCGTCGATCCCGTACTTCTGGCTCGGTCTGCTGGCGATCACGCTGTTCGCCGGGCCGGGTGGACTCTTCCCGTCGTCGGGCGGCTACGAGCCGGGGCTGGTCCCGAGCTGGACCGGTCCTTTCATCGGCAGCGCGATCGAGCACAGCCTGCTGCCGGCGATCACGATCCTGATCTCGTCGGTGAGCGGCTGGATCCTCACCATGCGGAACATGATGGTGACGGTCGCGTCGGAGGACTACATCACCGTCGCGCACGCGAAGGGCCTGCCCGAGCGCCGGGTGATGGTCAGCTACGCGGCCCGGAACGCGCTGCTGCCGAACGTGTCCGGATTCGCGCTCTCGCTCGGCTTCATCGTCGGCGGCACGCTGCTGGTGGAGATCGTCTTCTCCTACCCGGGCATCGGCTACAACCTGTTCCAGGCCGTCGGCGCCAAGGACTACCCGTTGATGCAGGGCGTGTTCCTGGTGATCACGCTGTCGGTCCTGGTGGCCAACCTGCTCGCCGACGTCGCGTACCTGCTCCTCGACCCGCGTACCCGCAAGGAGGGCTGATCGATGACAACCTCACTAGGACCAGCCACCACGATCACCGCGGTCACGCCGGAAGGGCCGGAGGTCGAGGCCGCACCGGCGAAACGCCGCCGGCTGCGCTTCGTCGCGAACCCGAAGGCCGCCACCGGGCTGGTCGTGCTCGGGTTCTTCTGCCTGATCGCGATCATCGGCCCGTGGATCGCGCCGTACGACCCGTCCGCGCGCAGCAGCGACCTGATCCAGCCGCCGTCCGGCAAGCACTGGTTCGGGACGACACATCTCGGTCAGGACATCTTCAGCCAGGTGCTCGTCGGGACCCGCGGCGTGATGTTCGTCGGCCTGCTGGCCGGCATCGTCGCGACCGCGCTGTCGATCCTGATCGGTGTCAGCGCGGGCTTCCTCGGCGGCGCCGCGGACGACAGCCTGTCCGTGTTGTCCAACGTTTTCCTGGTGATTCCGGCGCTGCCGCTGATCATCATCGTGGCGTCCACGATCCCCTCGGCCGGCGACCTGATGGTTGCCCTGGTGATCGGGTTGACGTCCTGGGCCTGGGGTGCGCGGGTGCTCCGTGCGCAAACGTTGTCCTTGCGACGCCGGGACTACGTCGAGGCCGCGCGGGCGGCCGGTGAGAGCACCTGGCGGCTGATCGCGTTCGAGATCATGCCGAACCTGACCGCGATCATCGCCTCCGGCTTCGTCGGCACGGTGATCTTCGCGGTGATGTCCGAGATCACGCTGGCCTTCATCGGGATCTCGACGATCTCGGAGTGGAACTGGGGCACGATCCTGTTCTGGGCGCAGAGCCAGCAGGCGCTGGCCCAGGGCGCCTGGTGGTGGTTCGTCCCGGCCGGGCTGGCGATCGCGATCCTCGGCACCGCGCTGTCGCTGATCAACTTCGGTATCGACGAGTTCGTCAGCCCGCGGCTGCGCAGCAGCGGCCACACCAAGGTACGTACGAAGGACGGTCGTTCGGTGCGGATGCGGGTCGGGTTCACCCCGGTCCTCGGCGCGGCCGCCGAGCCGATCACGCCGGTGCTCCGCCGTCCCCGGGAGGAGGAAGTCGCATGAGGGAGCCGGTCCTCGAGATCAAGAACTTCCACGTCGACTACGGCCTCGGCGACGAAGCCGTCCAGGCGGTCCGCGACGTCACGCTGACACTGCACCGCGGCGAGGTCCTCGGCCTGGCCGGCGAGAGCGGCAGCGGCAAGTCGACGCTGGCGTACGGCGTGACGCGGCTGCTGCCGCCGCCCGGTGTGATCAGCGGCGGCTCGGTCACCTACCACCCGCCGTCGGGCGACCCCTACGACGTGCTGGCGCTGACCGACGCGGAACTGCGCGCTTTCCGGTGGGCGGAGACGTCGATCGTGTTCCAGGGTGCGATGAACTCGCTCAACCCGGTGCACAAGGTCTCCACCCAGATGCTCGACGTGATCCGGGCGCACGAGCCGCAACTGTCCCCACAGGCCCGGATCGGGCGCGCTCAGGAAATGCTCAAACTCGTCGGCATTTCCGCGGACCGGCTGGACGCGTACCCGCACCAGCTGTCCGGCGGGATGCGGCAGCGGGTGATGATCGGGATGGCGCTCGTGCTCGAGCCGCAGGTGGTGATCATGGACGAGCCGACCACCGCGCTGGACGTGGTGATGCAGCGGCAGATCCTCGCCCAGCTGGTCGAGCTGCGCGAGCGGCTCGGGTTCTCGGTGCTGTTCATCACCCACGACCTGTCGCTGCTGGTCGAGTTCTCGGACCGGATCGCGATCATGTACGGCGGCCGGATCGTCGAGGAGGCGCGCTCGGCCGATCTGTACAAGGACTCGCTGCACCCTTACAGCGAGGGCCTGCTGAAATCCTTCCCGGCGCTCCGCGGCGAACGGCGTGAGCTGGCCGGGATCCCCGGTTCGCCTCCCGACCTGCGCGGGATGCCGTCCGGCTGTTCGTTCCACCCGCGCTGCCCGCAGGCGTTCGACCGTTGCTCGACCGACGTACCGGTCCTGGAGATCCCGTCCGCGCGCAACGACCCCACCCGATCCGTCGCGTGCTGGCTGCCCGGCCGGACCGCGTCGTGACGGCTCCAGCTACAGCTCGAGAAAGGCGAACATGAGCATGAGTACTGCCGATCTGGTCGCGGGGCTGCCCGCCGGCTTCCGCTGGGGCGTCGCGACCTCGGCGTACCAGATCGAAGGTGCGGTCAGCGTCGACGGCCGAACCCCGTCGATCTGGGACACCTTCTGCCGGGTCCCCGGTGCGATCGACAACGGCGACACCGGGGACATCGCCTGCGACCACTACCACCGGATGCCGGCCGACGTCGCGCTGATCAAGGACCTCGGGCTGGACACCTACCGGTTCTCCGTGGCCTGGCCACGGATCCAGCCACGCGGCAAGGGCCCGGTCAACGCGGCCGGGATCGGCTTCTACGACCGGCTGGTCGACGAGCTGCTTGCCCAGGGCATCGATCCGTGGGTGACGCTGTACCACTGGGACCTGCCGCAGGAGCTCGAGGACGCGGGCGGCTGGCCGGCGCGCGACACGGCGTACCGGTTCGCCGAGTACGCGATGCTCGTGTTCGACGCACTGCAGGATCGGGTCAGCACCTGGACCACACTGAACGAGCCGTGGTGCTCGGCGATGCTCGGGTACGCGTACGGGCTGCACGCGCCCGGGCGACGCGAGTACCCGGCCGCGATCAACGCGGTCCACCACCTGCTGCTCGGGCACGGCCTGGCCACGCAGCAGCTGCGCGCGGCCGCGACCCGCCCGATCGACATCGGCATCACGCTGAACGTCGCGACGGCGTACCCGGCCTCGGACGCGGAGCCGGACGTCGACGCGGCCCGCCGCGCGGACGGGATGGGCCGGCGGATCTACCTCGACCCGCTCGTCCACGGGCAGTACCCGGCCGACGTGGTCGCGGACCTCGCCCGCGAGGGCGCCGAGCTGCCGATCCAGGACGGCGACCTGGAGATCATCTCGTCGCCGATCGACGTGCTCGGCGTGAACTACTACTTCAGCCAGAAGTTCACCGGGTACGCCGAGGACGGCAGTACCGCTGACGCCGACGGCGTCCCGGTGAGCCGTGCCCTGCCGCTCGGCCGGCCGCGGACCGCGATGGACTGGGAGATCGTCCCCGAAGGCTTCACCGACCTGCTGCTCAGCATCGCCCGCGACTACCCCGGACTGCCGATGGTCATCACCGAGAACGGGTCCGCGTTCGACGACGTACCCGACGAGACCGGGTACGTCGAGGACACCGACCGGACGGCGTACTTCACCACCCACCTGGAAGCGGTCGCCGACGCCATCGCACAAGGCGCCGACATCCGCGGCTACTTGGCGTGGTCGCTGATGGACAACTTCGAGTGGGCCTACGGGTACGTCAAGCGGTTCGGCATCGTCCGCGTCGACTACGACACCCAGCAGCGCACCCCGAAGGCCAGTGCGCACTACCTGAAGGAACTCGCCGGCCTGCACCGCGGCCGCCCGAGGTCATGACGTACCGCCCCACGTCGTGACGGTCGGTCCGCGGGCGCGGGCAACGGGGAGCTGTTCCCGGATCAGTTCCGGAAGCTACTCCGCGATCTCGCGTCCGTGGACGGTCAGGGCCCAGATGATCAACAGGTTCATCGTGATCATGATGGCCGCCCAGACCGGATGCGCGGCCAGGAAACCGATGTTCACGATCGCGCTGACCATCGCCACCAGGACACCGACGATGCGCGCCCACAGCTTGCCGGCAAACACGAAGAAGCCGGCCAGGGCGACGATCGCGCCGACCGCGATGTGCACCCAGCCCCACACGGTGTAGTCGACCGACACCGTGAGCCGGGCCCGCTCGACCAGGAAGTAGTCGTCCTTGAACAGCGCGACGATTCCCTCGAGCACGTGGAAGACCCCGAGCAGCACCATGATCACGCCGGCGAACGCGATCCAACCCACCCAGGCCGACATCGTGGTGGCCTGAACACTCCCCGGGCGCTCCGGCGTTGTCGTCCGCGGCGGCGGTGCCTGCTGTGCTGTCTGCTGTGCTGTCTGCTGTGCCGTCTGTTGGGCTGTCTGCTGGGGCGTGGGCTGCGACGTGGATTGCGACATGGCCGGTCTCCCCCTTCGGTGGAATCCTCGGCTCCCACACTGTCTCGCCGCGGCCTCCGGCTGCCTCATCCGGCGAGGATGAGGCAGGTCCCGGGCCGAGCTGACAGCCTTTCTGAGGGTGAGCAGGACGGTACGGCGATTCCGCCGATCGGGCGGCACACCAGTGGGCATCGGCCGGCTGGTGTGGTGGTGGTGCCTCGTCGCGGCGGCCGTACTCGGCACCCTCGCGATGCTCGATCGCTGGGGCGTTGCGGCGCTGATCGTCTTCGTCGCGTTCGGCGCGCTCCTGGCCGCCGTCGTCGCGGCCAACATTTGGTCGGGCGAGTACGTGCAACGCGCGGGCCGCAAGATCGTCATCACCACGCTCTGCGGTGCCCTCCTCGGCCCAGCAGCCGCCGGCCTGTTCTCGGTCTTCGGCACCACCGCGCTGCTGATCATCCTGTCCCTGGCCGCCACCTCACCCGGAGTCGTCAGGTTCGCGCGGACACACTGGTTCGCCACCGACGACGAGCAGCCACCCGCGCAGCCGACCGAGCAGTCGACCGAGCAGTCGACCGAGCAGTCGACCGGGGACGTCGCGCAGGCGTCGGGCAGGCACTCCGACGATGAGCCTGCAGGACAGCGGCGTACCGGCCTCGAGCAGCTCGACGACCAGGCGCTGTGTCTCGCCTGGCGCCGAAGCTACTTCCAGCTCGAGGCCGCCGCGACGCCGGCCGAACGCCTCCGAGTGGTCGAGCAGCGGCAGCGGTACCTCGACGAACTACAGCGCCGTTCGCCGCACGGAGTGGCCGCCTGGCTGGCTGCCGGCGCCCGCGCCTCCGGCGACCCGCTTCCGTACGTCGCCGACAACCGCCGCCGCATCGACTGACCGCCCCGTTACCGGCTGACGGAGTCACCGGAGACCGGCGACTTGGCCGGCCGGGTCACGTCCGGGCGGGGTACGTCGGGTTCGGCGGCGCGCCATGGCGGCTCGTCGCCCTCGATCCGGGACCGGGCCGCGGACCAGCCGACCGTGAGCGCCCACAGGATCGCGATGTCCAGAGCGAACATCATGATCGCCCAGATCGGGTAGGCGTCGAACCAGGCGAACTGCGAGAGCGCGTGCAGCGCGACCACGATGATCGCGACGATCCGCGCCCAGGTGCTGGTCGTGAACAGGCCGCCGCCGACGGCCATCAGCAGCAGGCCCGAACCCATCAGGACCCAGCCCCACCCAGTGGTGTTCACCACGAGGAGATGCTCGGGGGTCAGTACCAGCTTGTCGTCGTCGAACAGTGCCACGAAGCCTTGGAAGATGTTGACCAGCCCGGTCACCATCAGCATCGCGCCGGCGAACAGGACCATCCCGGCCGGCCACATTCCTTCGCGATCGGTAGCCATTGTCGGCCCCTCCATTCGTCGGTTGGATGCCCCGGACACTGCGCCGTACCGACCCGGCCGGCATCCCCCGCGCCGGACGATCCGACCCCGCCGAACCTGCACGAAGACATTGACAGCAAGTGGGTACCCAGGCGCCGGCCCGCGGCCCGGCAGCCTCAGACCGGGATCAGGCTCAGCGCCCGGGCACGTCGGACGGCCTCGTTCCGCCGGGAGACGGCGAGTTTGCGCAGGATGTTGCGGATATGGGTACGCACGGTGTTCACCGACACGAACATCGTCAGCGCGATCTCCTCGGTGGTGAGCAGCTCGGAGAGGTGGCCGAGGACCTCGAGTTCCTTCGGCGTGAGCTGCTCGACGAGCGGCTCGGCCTCCGCGAGCACGGGCGCCGGACAGGTGCGAATCCGGAGCACTCTGGTCCGGGGACCGAGAACAGACTTGAGCCAGGAGTTCCGGCCGGCCAGTTCGGGATCCGCGGCCAGTAGGTGGCGGACCGCCGGCGGCGCCTCCCAGAACGGCCGACGCAGTTCCTCCGGCCGAGCGAGGCGGACTGCGTCGGCGACCGAGGTCCGGGCGCGCTCGGGATCACCACGGTGCAGTTCGTACGCCGCCTCCAGCAACCGTGCGCCGACCCGCGCCTGCAACGGCTGGTTGCCTTGAGCAAGAATCCGGGAGGCCGCGGCCGCGACCCCGCTCCAGTTCTCGCGCTGCAGGTGCGCGTGACCGAGGACCAGCGCCGCGTCGGCGGCACCGTCGAACGGATCGATCAACCGTTCCGCCTCGTCGGGCCGGCCCTGGACGACCTTCAGCTTGGCCGCTTCGACGCGCAGCGGATGCGCCGACCAGCCGGTCCCGCCGGCGTCGGCGGAACCGGCGGCCGTCTCGACGAGGGCCATCGCCTCGTCGAGCGCTCCGCGCGCCTCGAGCAGCCGTGCCTGGACAACCGCGGCCTGGGCCCGCAGCACCGGCTCGTCGCAGGCGTCGTACGACCGCATCGCCGCCCGGACGTGATCGTCGCCGGCCCGAAGTTCGTGCCGTTCGATGCTGACGCCGGCCAGCGCGATCTCCGCAGCCGGCGGCGGATCGTTCGCGAGCAGTCCGGCGCGCTCCACGAGGGCCGCCGACTGTTCCGCCCACTCACTGGCGCCGCGCAGCGAACCCTCGAAGGAATCGAGCAGCGCGAGGTAGCCGAGACAGTCGGCTGTCAGCGTCTCGTACCCCGGCGCCTTCGCCCGCACCGCTGCTATCAGGACGTCGCGCGCGCGGGCCAATTGACCGTCACGCAGCAGCGCCCGCGCCTTGACCGTCCGGATCAGCAGTGCCAATTCCGGATGGGCTGCCACCACGCGCCAGTCTTGCGTGCCCAGCAGTTGCGCGGCCCGGTCGGCGTACGCCACGGTCCGCGGATCGCCGGTCAGTGACGCGCACATCGCCCGTACGACGTCCGCCGCCAGGCCGAGCGCGCCGTGCGATTCCTTGGGCGACAACTGCTCCAACTCGTGGACGCATCGAGCCGTGTCGCGGTCGGCCAGCGCCAACGCGGCCCTGATCACCGCGGCACCCGGATCGACGACATCGGGCGGCAGTTTGCGGAGCATCAGATGCACTCCGCTGCTGTCGTCACGCAGCAGCACGTCGCCGATGGCAAGACCGTCGATGACGTACGCCGCCGCGTCGCGCCACGCCCCGGCCTCGGACGCGAGGCCGACGGCGGACTCGATCAGCCCCTCCTGGGCGAACCAGTCGGCCGCCCGCTTCAGCAGCATCCGCCGGAGCCGCGGCGCCTCGTACGCGAGCTCGGCCCGCAGCAGCTCCCGCAGGAACGGGTGATAGCGGTACCAGCCGGGGTGATCCGGCAGCGGCTCGACCAGAACGTTGCCAGCCGCAAGTGACTCGAGCAGCCGGCCCGCCGAGCGGCCGGCGAGCTGCTCGACCAGGCTGGGCTGGAGGACGTCCACGACACCGGTGCGCAGCAGCAGCGAGCGCACGTCGTCGGACTGTGTCCGGAGCATCTCGGCCGTCAGGTACTGCGCGATGTTGCCGCTGTCGCCGGCGAGGTCGGCCACTGCCTCGTCCGGATCGTCGCTGCGCTCCAGGTACATGCTCGCGAAGCGCAGGCCGACCGCCCAGCCGCGGGTTCGCGAGGTCAGCGCGCACACCGAGTCGCCGCGCAGGGTGATCCCCGACAGCTGCATCAGGTGTGCGGTCTCGTCCTCGGTGAAGGCAAGCTCCGGCATCCGGATCTCGGTGATGATCCCGGCCTGGCGGTAACGACGCAGTGGCAGCGTGGGATCGACCCGGGTCAGGATGACCAGACGCAGGCCGTGATCGCTGTGCCGCAGGAGGAAGTCGAGGTCGCTGGACTGCTCGGCGGCGGCGATCTCGTACCCGTCCAGCACCAGCGTCACCGGTTGCGGCCGGTCGGCCAGCACCGTCGCGAGTTCGGTGAGCATCTGGGCGTGCGCGTCCGCGGTGTCGTCGCGGGTTCCGGGCAGCACGACCCCTTGCCGGCGCAACGCCTCGAGGACCTCGGTCCAGAACATCGCCCGCGGAACGTCCCGCTCCTCCAGGGTCAGCCAGGCCGCGCCGACACCCGTCGCCGTCCGGCGCGCCGCGGCCCAGGCAGCGACCAGGGCGGTCTTTCCACTGCCGGCCGGCGCACTGACCAGTGTCAACGGCTGCTCCACCCCACGCAGCAAACGCTTGTTCAGCCGCGACCGATCGACGTACCGCCGCGGACGCCGCGGGATGCCGAACCTGACCGCCGACAAAGGATCGACGACCCCCATCCCCTCGAGCTCCGCGGACCGATCGGTTCCGTAGATCTCCCCCATGGGGCTTACCGTGACTCCGCCGGATCAGGACGGCATCACCCGACGCGGGTAATGCCGGTCGGGCACGGGTATCATCGGACGGGACAGGACTGGTCGTGGGGGGCGACACAGCCGAGTGCCTCGTCGCGGGGGCGATGTGATCCGGGGCTGCTCAGGACCAGCGCTCGATATCCGCGCACTTGTCCGTGGTCCAGACGTACTGGCCTTCGGCACCTGGCGCGGGCAGTCGACGGGGTCGGGGCGATGTCACCTGCTGAAGCCGAACACTTCCGTCTCGGTGCCACGGAGGCACTGGACGTCCATCTGCTGACGACGAAGCTGGCGCGGCCGCGCGTGCCGTCGACGTACGTCGAACGACCGCGGATCGCCGAACTGCTTCAGCAGGGGTCGCAGCAGGCGTTGACGGTGGTGAGCGCCGGCGCCGGCTGGGGAAAGACGCTGGCGACCGCGGCGTGGGCTGCGTCTGCGCGCGCTTCGGGCCCGGTCGCGTGGCTCTCGCTCGACGAGAGTGACAACCATCCGCGGTCGTTCTGGACCTATTTCGTGGCGGCGATCCGGAGCGCCGTGGACATTCCCCGCGACAACCCGCTGGCAGGTCTCGCCCCGGGCCTCGGCGGTGGGGCGGGCAGCCACCGCCGGATGGTCGAAGGGCTGTCCCGGCTTCCGGAGCCGGTGATCGTCGTCCTCGACGACTTCCAGGGGATCCGCGAACCGGCGGTGCTCGCCCGGATCGCGGAACTGTTGCGGCACCCGCCCGCGCCGCTGCGCCTGATGCTGCTGACCAGGGTGGATCCCGCTCTGCCGCTGCGGCGTCTCGAACTTCGGGGCGAGCTCACCGAGCTGCGCTCCCGGGACCTGGCTTTCGACCTCCCCGCGGCACTCGCGCTGTTCGCGGCGCACGGCCTCGCGATCAGTTCGGACGACGCCCGGTTGCTGCTCGCCCGGACCGAAGGCTGGCCGGCCGGGCTCCGGCTGGCGGTCTACTTCCTCAAGGGCGGGGGCCGCACGGCGGCCGACTTCGCGGGCGACGACCAGGCGGTGAGCGACTACCTCCTGGAGGAGGTGCTCACCAGTCAGCCTCCCGAACTGCAGCGGTTCCTGCTGCGGACGTCGGTCGCCGACCGAGTGAGTGGCGGACTCGCCCACGCGCTGACCGGCGATCCCCGCGGAGAACGTTTCCTGGAGCGGCTGGAACGATCCAACGCGTTCGTGATCGGCCTGCATCCCGACCGCCGGTGGTACCGGTATCACCCGATGCTCCGCGAGATGCTGCGGCACCAGTTGGCCCTCGCCGAGCCGGAGATCGTGCCCGACCTGGAGCGGCGGGCGGCGCTCTGGTACGCGACGAACGGCCAGCCGATCGAGGCGCTGCGGCACAGCGCCGACGCGGCCGACTGGCACCTGCTCGGCCGCCTGTTCGTCCGGCAGGCCGCGCCGCTGATGGTGTCCGCCCAGCGGTCCGCGGTGGCCGCGCAGCTGACCCGCGTTCCGAGCGGCCGGCTCACCGAAACCCCCGAGCTGGCCGTGTGCGCGGCCGCGCTGCGCATGCACTCCGGCCGGTTCCGGGAGATGCGTCCGCACCTCGAACGCGCCCGCGCACAGCTGGACCGGGCGGGTCCTGAGGAGCGGGTCGCGACCTCGATCGCGATCCGGGTGTTCTCGGCCGCCGTCTCGCGAACGCACGGCGACATCGACACGTTGATCGCCGAATCCGCGACGGCGCTGGACGAGACGTCCGGGCCGGGAGCGTTGCTGCCGGCCGCGGAGCCGTACCGGGCGATTGCCCTGAGCAACCTTGGCACCGGGCTGCTGTGGTACGCCGCCTTCGACGAGGCCGACGAGCGCCTGCAGGAAGGACTCCAACTCACCACCGCTCATCGGCTGGACGCATCGCGGATCAACGTTCTCGCGCACCTCGGGCTCGCTGCCGCCGTGTCCGGCTGGCTGCGGCGCGCCTTCGAGTACGCCGCCGAAGCGGTCGAAGTGGTCGAGGCGCGCGGCTGGGAACCCCTTCCGCAAGCGGCGAACGCACACTTGGCGTTGTCGATCGTCCAGCTTCGGTGGAACAACCTCGACGAGGCGCAGAGCCACTTGGTCCGCAGCGCCGACGCCGCGCGCCCCGAGCCCGCGGCCAGGTGCGCGGCCGGCCTCGGCAAGGCGCGTCTGCACGCATTCCTCGGTCGATCGGAGGCGGCGCGCCGGGAGTTGGCACGAGTCCATCGAGAGCTCGCGCGGTGGCGACCACCGATCCTGCTCCGGCGCTGGCAGGCAATCACCGAGGCCGAGCTCGACCTCACGGCCGACGACCCGGCCGCGGCCATCGCCAGATTGAGTGCACCGGCCAGTCACCATCAGCCGCCCTTCGAACGGGAGCAGACCTGTCTCGCGGAGGCCCACCTCGCGAGCGGGGATGCACAGCGTGCCGAGGAGATTCTGGCGTCGCTGCCGGCGGAAGCGGACGACCCCACGTCCGCCGTGGAAGCCTGGCTGCTGACGGCGCTGGCGGCCGACCAACTGGGGCGCACCGACCGGGTCCTCGACGCTCTCGGCCGGGCGGTGGAGGCGGCCCGGCGCACGGGCGTCCGGCGCACCTTGCTGTTCGCGCCGATGCATCAGCCGGCCCGCTTGCTGATCCGGGCCGCGAACTGGGGCCCCGACGCGAGCGCTGTACTGGGCGAACTTCTCGGCGGACCGCGCCAGACCGGGCCGAGTGCACCGGTCACGCCAGCGGCCGAACCGTTGACCGAGCGCGAGCTGACGGTCCTGAACTACCTGCCGACGATGATGACCAACGCGGAGATCGCCGCCGAGCTCTTCGTCTCGGTGAACACGGTGAAGGCGCATCTCAAGCGCATCTTCCAGAAGCTCGACGTGACCACCCGCCGGGACGCCGTACGGCGCGCCCGCGAGCTCGGACTGCTGAACCGATGAACGGCAGCCGACCGGCCGCGGAGCCAGATCGTCCGCCGCGGGTGAAGCGGAGCGGACCGTCCGCACCTACCTTCGTCGGTAGAGGTGGACGGCGCGATCGGCTGGTGGGATCGATCCGCGGCCGGCCACCGGCGTCGCTCTTGGCGTCATTCTCTGAGGGGTGGGTGACGTCAAGAGCCGGCAGCCGCAGCGGACATCGCCAACGGGGTGAAGGGCTGGGACGATGAACGATCCGATGCGGTCCTCCGGAAGTGGGCAGCAGCACGACCGCTCCGGCAACCGGACGCTGTGGGCCTGGGGCGTCCGGATCGCGACAGCGACCGGGCTCTTGTGCGCGATCGTCAGCTTCGGCGTGGGCGGCATCGTCCTCGGGGTGATCGTGCTGGCGTCGGCGAGCGGCGTCGTCGCCGCGTCGATGTGGGGAGCCGACGGCCGGCGAGCGGTACCGCGGATCCTCCGGGCCGGCTTCGGTGTCGGACTGACCGTCCCGGCCGCGATCGGACTGATCGCCGTTCTCGGTCTGGCCGGCGCCGGCGTCGTGCTGGCGCTGGTGGTGACTGCGCCTGGTCTCTCCGAGTTCCTCAGGACGATCCGCAACCCGCAGGACAATCCTGGCGCCCGGCCGGAGCCGTCCGGACCGCAGAAGCCGCCGGCGTCTCTCGCGATTGCGGACGAGCCGTTGACCGAGCTCGATGCACTCGACGACGAGGCCTTGTGTCTGGCCTGGCGGCGAAGCTACCGGCGGCTGGAGGCCGCGCGGACGCCCGCCGAGCGACTGGTCGTCGTGGAGCAGCGCCAGCGGTACCTCGACGAACTCGACCGCCGCTCCCCCGACGGCCTCGCGGCCTGGCTCGCCGCCGGCGCGCGGGCATCGGGCAACCCGCTGCCGTACCTCGATCCGCGCCGCCGCGCCGGCTGACCCGGATCTCCCACGTAGCTACTTGGCGGTGCCAGGTACGGCGCCGCCGGGCAGCGGCGACCGGGCTTGGGTCTCGGACCTGCCCGCACCGACCAGCACCTGGATGATGCACAGCAGCGCGACCACGAGGGCGAGCGACCAGAACAGCCGCGACACCGACAGGTCGTTGCCCCAGACCAGGACGACCGCACCCAGCAGACCTGCCACCACCCGCAGCCACCGCGCGTTCGCGGCCACCCAACGACCGGCCTCGCTCACCGGGCCGCCCGGGAGCGAGCCACCGAGGGTTTCCAGGCCGCCGTTGACCGTCGTACGGACCGCGGATCCGTACCGGTTGGGCCCGGCGAACCAGCCGGCGACGACGAGGATCAGGCCCAGCCAGAGCAGCACCTTCCGAGCCCGGTCCAGGTAGACGAGCAGGGTGTCATAGAAGACCCGGCTCGCCGGACCGAACGACGTACCGGCCAGCGCATCGATGAACAGCTGACGTCCGACCGACAGAGCCAGCGCCAGCAGCAGCGCGTTGGCCGCCAGGACGGCGCCGATGATCACGGTCGTTCGGGCCCGTCGCCGGGCGAGCACCAGCGCTACCAGATAGAGACCGGCCACCGCCACCAGCAGCCATTGGGCCACCGGGTTCGCGAACGCGTAGACCGTCTTGATCTTGCGCAACTCCGGCGCCTCCATCAGCACGATCTGCTTGTCGATGTCGGGCACCGGGATGTTCTGCACGATCGTGAGACCGCGGTCGACGAGCCGTTGCTTGACCCGGTCGATGACCTCGGAGAGATTCAGGACGACTTGATCCCCTTGGAGCGCGACGGCCCCCGACTGGTCGCCGTTCAGCAACCGTTGCAGGGACTGCTGAGCTCTGGTGTTGGCGGCGGTCCACAGGTCGGCGAACTCGTCCGAGGCGAGGAAGTCGCGGACCTGCCGGTCGATCAGGCCGTTGAGCGCCGCCGAGAGCGGGCCGACCAGTCGTTGCAGCCGCGGCCGATCGTCGATGACCCCCGCGAAGACATCGTTGAGCAGCGCCTCGATGTCCACCTGCTCCTGGATCGTGTCGGTCACCTTCGTCGCGATGGCGTCCTGCACCTCGGGCGAGTTCACCAGGGGACCGACCGTGTTCACGTAGCGCGTGGTGTCGTTCAGGGTCCGTTGCCCCCAGTAGGCGACGATCGCCGGCGTGGTCAGCAACGCCGCCAGCAGCAGGCAGATCACCACCGCCGCCGATCGCCCCCTGGACGGCCGTTCGGCCGTAGCCACAGCGGGCCTGGGATCGGTCACCGTCAGGTCCGGATCGGACATGCTGCACCCCCTAGCCCATCGGGCTGAACAACGATCGTCGCTGCCACCGGCAGGTCCGATCCTCACCCCACGCGGATGAAGCGCCCCGGGCCGCCGGAGCCTCATCCGCGTGGGATGAGGCGAAGGTCCGGCGACCGGGACAGCATCCAGCTGAGGAATCGCCGGGTCCGGCGGTTCCCGACGCACGAGAGGGGATTCGAATGGCTGCGAAACAGGCCCCGGCCGCCATGGCCGGTCTGGTCGTCTTCGCGGGCGTGTTGCTCGTGGTCACGGGGCTGGTCAACGTCTTCGAAGGATTCATCGCGCTGTTCGACGACGAGCGTCTGGTGATCACGCCGGACAACCTCGTCGTCGTCGACACCACCGCGTGGGGATGGGTCCTGCTGATCTCCGGGGTGCTGCTGCTGGCCGTCGGGTGCGGTCTGCTCGCGGCGCAGACGTGGGCCAGGATCGCCGCGATCGTCGTCGTGGGACTGCACGCCGTACTGCAGGTCCTGGCGCTCGGTGCCTACCCGGTCTGGTCGCTGCTGATGATCGCGCTGGCCACCGTGGTCCTTTACGCGCTCACGGCCGGCTGGAGTACGGCGCGGGACCGGATCGAAGGAGCGCCGGACGTGGGCTGGAACGGCCACGAGGGCAACGGCCATGAAGGCACGGCCCGGCCGGCGTCGTCGGCCGAGCAGCAGCGCGTGCCGCCGATGGGCTGACGGACTGCCGGCGCGTCACGGCCGGCCGGCGAGGGGATGTCCCGATCGCTCCTTGCCGGCCCAACTCGAGCAGGTCCCTGCACGGACCTGCTCGAACCATGTCCGGGCCCGGACGACCCGCGTGGGAGCCGCATCCGTGGCAGCTGCAGGTGCTGCTCAGCGGCGGGAGCTCTCGTCGTCCGCCTCCGGCTGCCCCGGCCGCGGGTCCTGCCAGTGGGCGCCGGTCTGCCGGATGTACTCGGCGACCGCGTCGTCGACGGTCGGCAGGAAGTGCGCCGGGTCGATGGTGCGGGTGAGCTCGTACCGTTCGATCTTCTCCCGCACCGGATCCTTCAGCTCTGCGAACACCAGCGACACACCCCGGGCGTTCAGCCACTCGTCGAGGTCCTCCAGCATGTCGGCGGCCGTGGTGTCGACGTCCGTGACCGGCTCGGCGGCCACCACGATCCAGCGCAGGTCCGGGTGGTCGTTGGCGATCTCCCGGACCCGGTCGGCGAACATCCGGGAGTTCGCGAAGATCAGCGGTGCGTCGTACCGGAGCACGAACAGACCGGGCAGCAGCTGCGCCGCGGGGTAGCTCGCGGTGTCGTGCAGGCCGGCGATGCCGTCCACCCGGCCGAGCTCCGCCTGATGCGGCCACCAGGTACGGCGGAACACGTTCAGGATCGACAACCCGACGGCGATCAGGATGCCGGGCAGAACGCCCAGCAGCGCCACGCCGAGCAACGCGATGATCGACAGCAGGAACTCCATCCGGCGTTGGTGCCACAACCGGCGTGTCCCGGAGATGTCGGCCAGCGACAAGGCGGCCGCGATGACGATGGCGCCCAGCGTCGGCTGTGGAACGTTCTGCATCAGGGCCGTGGCGAAAACCAGGACCACGGTGATCGCCACCGCACCGACGACACCGGTCACCTGCGACTTCGAGCCGGCCTGCTCGGCGACCGCGGTCCGGGAACCGCTGGTGCTGACCGGGAATCCCTGGAAGAAGCCGGCCGCGATGTTGGCCGCACCAATGCCGACCATCTCCTGGTTGCCCCGGACGCGATCGCCCTTGCGCGCGGCGAATGCCGACGCCGTGGACATCGTGTCAGCCAGCGCGACGACGGCGATCGCGCCGGCGCCGGCCAGCAGCGGCGGCAGATCGCTCCACCCGATCGCCGGAATCGTGAACGGCGGGAAGCCCTGCGGAAGCACGCCGACCGTGTCGACGTCGCGGTTCTCGAGATCGAAGGCGTTCACCGCGATCGCGGCCAGGACCACGACGATCAGCACACTCGGCAGCTTGGGGAGCAGCCGGTTCAGCAGCAGGATCCCCGCCAGCGAACCGATCCCGAGCGCCGCGGCAGTAGCGTTGGCCTCGCCGTCGGCCAGCCCGGTGACGAAATCGCGTGCCTCCGCCAGTAACCCGTCCGCGTCGACCGAGAAGCCGAAGAGCTTGTCGAGCTGCCCGACGATGATCGTCAGCGCGAGTCCGTTCAGGTAGCCGATCTGGGTCGGCTTGGACAGCAGGTCCGCCACGAACCCGAGCTTGGCCACACCCGCGACAGTCATGATCACACCAACCAGTACGGCCAGCATGGAGGCGAGCGCGATCGCGCGGGCCGGATCGCCGTCGGCCAGGAGCAGCGGCGCGATGGTTGCCGCGATCATCGGCCCGAGCGACGAGTCCGGCCCGAGGACCAGCACCCTGGACGGCCCGAAGACGGCATACCCGAGCAGGCACAAGATCGACGTGTACAAACCGGTGACGGGCGGCAGGCCCGCGAGTTCGGCGTACGCCATCCCCTGCGGCACCAGCAGGGCCGACAGCACGAGTCCGGCGACGATGTCCTTCGGCAGCCAGGACTTCCGGTACGACGTGATCACATCCACCGCGGGGACGTACTGGTGCCACAGCGGCGGCCGGGCGGTGGACCGGTGTGAGCCCTCGGCCATCGTCGTCAGCCGCTCGGCATACTCGCCGCGAACGGATCGGCCGCCGCCCCCTTGGGCGCCTGCTTCTCGAGCGTGGCCTTGATCTCCTGCAGCGCCGCGCGGGCCTTCTTGTCAACCTTCGGATAGCGCGGGTCGAGGTCGATCAGCGCGTTCGCGATCACGGCGGCGGCAGCGATCCGGGCGTACCACTTGCGGTCGGCAGGGATCACGTACCACGGCGCCCACTCGGTGCTCGTCCTGGCCAGCATCCGCGAGAACGCCTGCTGGTAGCTGTCCCAGTACTCGCGCTCCCGGACGTCGGCCGACGAGAACTTCCAGTTGTGGTCGCGCAGGTCGATCCGGCGCAGGAACCGGATCCGCTGCTCCTCCCGGGACAGGTTCAGGAAGAGCTTCACGATCTTGAAGCCGTTGTCGGACAGCATCCGCTCCCACTCGTTGATCTCGCGGTAGCGACGGCTCCACAGGCCTTTCTGCGCCTCGGCAGGAAGCCGCTGCCGGTCGAGCAGCTCCGGGTGCACGCGGACCACGAGCACCTCCTCGTAGTGCGACCGGTTGAAGATGCCGATCTCGCCACGCGCCGGCAGACGCAACCCGTAGCGCCACAGGTAGTCGTGGTCGAGTTCCTCGTTGGTCGGGACCTTGAAGCTGTGCACCGACACGCCCTGCGGGTTGACCCCGGTCATGACGTGCCGGATCGTGCCGTCCTTGCCGCCGGCATCCAATGCCTGCAGGACGACCAGCACTCCGTGCGTGTGTTGCGCATACAGCCGGGACTGGTACTCCGAGAGCAGTTCGGTGCCCTGGACAAGCAGTTTGCGGCCGCGTTTCTTCGATCGAACCGTCCCCTTGAAGTCCGGCGCGAAATCCTTGCCCAGCTTGACGTTCTTCCCCGGTTCGACGCGGAACGGTGCGATGAAATCGGCGATCCGCTGCTCGCGAGTGGTCATTGGTCTCCCCCTGCCCCGTGCCGGACGCGCGCCGGTGCGACCGCGTCCTCCACGCGAATCCGCGGCACCTTCCGCCCCCTGCGCCGGGTGACGAACTTGTCCAGCTCGACGACGATCGGCAGCAGTGCTGCCAGGCCGAAGCAGACCAGCCACTGCCGGGGGCTGAGGACGAGAGTCAGCAGGCCGTTCTGCAGCGTGGGCAACTGGGTCGCCAGCACCAGCGCGGCGACGGTGATCAGCGCAATCGCCAGCGCCTTCACGATCGGTGGCTCCACGCCGCTGGTCGGTGCGCGCCGGTTGACGATCGCGTTGAACGCGGTACCCAGACCCATCACGACGAAGGTCATCGTCATCGACACCGTGGCTTGCGTCGTACTCGGATCGTCCGGCCCGGCAACCAGCGGCGCGCCGGCGGCCAGGAACAGGACGACCGCGTAGCCGAGCCACCGGATCACCGACGTCCGGTTCGCGATCGGTACGGCGGGATCGCGCGGCGGACGGTGCATCACGTCCGGATCACCGGGATCGACCGCGATCACCACGACCCCGACCGCGGTGGCGAAGAACAGCAGGAACAGGATCATCGACGGCGTCATCGCCACCCCGTCGTTGATGTCGAACACGCTCGCGGCGAGGAACAGCAGGATCAGCGCGAGCAGCTGCGTCATCTGGTACCGGATGTACGAAACCACCTTGTCGTACACGCGCCGGCCGATCTCCACCGCGTGTACGAGGGTGCCGAAGTTGTCGTCGGTGAGCACCATCCGCGCGGCCTGCTTGGTCACCTCGCTGCCGCTGCCCATCGCCACACCCATGTCGGCCTGCTTGAGCGCGGCCGCGTCGTTGACCGCGTCGCCGGTCATCGCGACGATCATGCCCTCCTCCTGCATCACCCGGGCCAGGCGCAGCTTGTCCTCGGGAGTGACCCGGCCGAACACGTGCAGCTGCGGCAGCCGATGTTTCAGTTGCTCGTCGTTCAGCGGTGGCAGATCGGGGCCGCTGATCGCGCCGGGGCCGAGCCCGAGCTGCTTGCCGATCGCCTGGGCAGTGACCGCGTGGTCCCCGGTGATCATTCGCACGTCGATACCGGCCGCGAGCGCCGTACGGACCGCGCCCTTGGCCTCGGCCCGCAGCGGGTCGATGATGCCGGCCAAGGCGACGAACGACAGTCCCGTGGTCAGCGACATCGGCCCCCTGTTCATGGTCTCGAGCTCGTCGTTCGCGACCAGCCGGGCCGCGAACGCGAGCACCCGCAGGCCCTGGCGGCCCATCCGCAGGTTGGCCTCGTCGATGCCGGCCTGCGCCTGCGCGATCGGGACCTGCGAACCGCTGAGCGGGCCGCCGGCCTGGATGCAGCGGGCCACGACCACGTCCGGTGCGCCCTTGACCAGTTCGATGACGTGCTCGACACCGTCGACAGTGACCTGGTGGAACGTCGCCATGAACTTGTACTCGGAGTCGAACGGCACCTCCGCCAGCCGCGGGTACCGGTGCCGGGTCTCCTCCGCGTCGACGCCGAGCTTGCCGGCCAGCACGACGAGCGCCGCCTCGGTCGGATCGCCGATCACCGAGCCGTCCTGGTCGACCACCGCGTCGGTGTCGAGCGCCAGCCCGAGACCCAGCCGGGTGAAGTCCGGGACCGGCTGACCGGCCACCGAGCGGATCTTCCCGTGCAGGTCGTACCCCTGACCGTCGACCGTGAACCAGGAGCCGCCGGCGTACAGCGTCGAGACCATCATCTGGTTCAGCGTCAGCGTCCCGGTCTTGTCGGTGTTGATCGCGTTGGTCGCACCAAGCGTCTCGACGTCGGTCAGGTTCTTCACCACGGCTTTCGCGTCCGCCAACTGGCGGGCACCGAGCGAGAGCAGGGCGGAGACGAACGCCGGCATCCCGGTCGGCAGCGCGGAGATCGCCATCGCGGTGCCGACCAGCAGCACGTCCTTGCCCGGCAGGCCGCGAATCAGTCCGGCCACGACGATGATCGCGACCGCTCCCCAGGCGATGAACCCGAGGACCTTCGTCAGCGAATCCAGCTCACGCTGCAGCGGCGATCGGGTCCGCTTGACGGATGTGAGCATTGTCGCGATCCGCCCCATCTGGGTCTGCAACCCGGTGGCAGTGACCACAATCGTCCCGGTACCCCGGGTCACCGACGTGCCCTGGAAGAGCATGTCGGTCTGGTCCCCGAGGCCGATGTCGGTGGGGGCCAGCGCGGTCGCGTTCTTGGCGATCGGCGCGCTCTCACCGGTCAGCGCGGCCTCCTGCGCCTCCAGCGTCGCCGACCGGACGATGCGCCCGTCGGCGGGCACGATGTCCCCCGCCTCGACCTGGACGATGTCCCCCGGAACCACCTCGGTGGCCGGGACCATCGTCACCTCGCCGTCCCGGACGACGCGCGCCTGCGGAACCTGCAAGGTGGCGAGGGCGTCGACACTCGCCCGCGCCGTCAGCTCCTGCCGGGTGCCGAGGCCGAGGTTCAGCAGGATCAGGACGGCGACCATGATCGCGGTCGACAGTTCGCCGATCACCAGGCTCACGACCACGACGCCGATCAGCATGATGTTCATCGGGTCGCGCAACTGCTGCGCCGCGACCACCCAGATCGAGGGCGGTTTCTCGGCCGGGATCTCGTTCGGACCGTACGTCGACAGCCGGCGCTCCGCCTCGCCCGGGGTCAGGCCGGCGTCGATGTGCGATTCGGCCGCCCGGACCACCGCCGTGGCGGGCAGCGCGTACGGCGCCTTCGCGTAGGGCGCGTGCCCGTTGCCGGTCGTCGATGTCTCCGACGTCTTGGCCATGCCGATCTCACCCACGCTGGTTTCCTCCCCTCGGGTCGACGCGGGCGGCTGCCGACGTCAGACGTTCGGCAGCGCGTCGATCCGGTTCGAACTGATCGCCTTGGCGAAGTCCGCGAAATCCTGGTCGTTCTGGACGGCGTACCGCTCGGAGAAATCGGCGATCGCCCGATCGAACGTGTCGCTCTCGCCCAGGTACGTCGCGATCGCGACCGCATCGCCGGAACGCGCATGGGCCCGGGCCAGGGTCCATCCGCACATGCGGGCGTACATCGCGAGCTCCGCCGGCGACAGCATCTCCACCAGCGCGGAGCCCTTCATGTCGCGCAACTGACGCCAGTAGTAGTACCGGTCGGCCTCGACGCCCTCGGACCAGCCGAGGAAGATGTCGCTACTGGCCTGCATCAGCCGCTGGCCGTGCACGACGCGCTCGCCCGACTGCGCGAACGCACTCTTCGGCAACGGTCCTTCGAGCACGGACCGGGTGGCCTCCTTGATTTGGAGGAACAGCGGGTCGTCGCGGTCCCGGCCCTGCAGCAGCACGATGAACGCCCGCGTCCCGACGCTGCCGACTCCGACCACCTTGCGGGCCCAGTCGACGACCTCGAAGCGCTCCAGCAGTCGGCGCAGATCGGGTCGCAGACTCGCGCGGTACCCCCGGAACTGCGCGATCACCGCCTTCTCGATCTCCTCGGGATCACGGCCGTACGTCGTGTGCAGCTCGCGGGCCGGGACGACGATCGGCGGCACGCTGGCGATCCGGTAGCGCCCGTCGACCTCCTCGCCGAGCTTGGACAGCGCCTGACCGCTGTTGCGGGCATGTGTCTTCAGTGCGTTCTTCTGGAACCGCTTCTGCGCCTCCTTGACCTGCTTCTGCGTCATCGAGGCGACGGCGTCCTCGTCGTCGGTACGCTTCTTCTTGCTCTTCTTGGCGCCCTTGTCAGCCTTGGCGCCACCGTGGGCGGCGCCGTAGAAGGCGTTCACCGCCTCCACGATGTGGGCCTCGTCCAGGTGCGCATACCAGACGTCGAGGGTCTTCATCGCGGCGAACTCGGCCATCGCCTTGCGGTAGGCGGCCACGCAACCCTTGGTGATGGTGCGGGCGTCCGCTTCCGAGCAGCCGTTGTTCTGCGCCGCCACCATGAAGCTCGCGGCCAGCCGTTTGACGTCGTACTCGAACGGGCCCGGCAGCGTCTCGTCGAAGTCGTTGACGTCGAACACCAAGGTCCGCTCGGGCGAGGCGTAGACACCGAAGTTCGACAGGTGGGCGTCGCCGCACAGCTGCACGCGCAGGTCGGCCGCCGGGGTGTCGACGAGGTCGAGCGCCATGATCTTGGCGGCACCGCGGTAGAACGTGAACGGCGAGGCCATCATCCGGCCGTGCCGGACCGGGACCAGGTCGGGGTCGCGGCGCTCGTTCTGCTCCTCGATGACCGCCACCGGGTCAGGCCGGTCCGTGGCCGGCGCCCAGCCCGCGTGGCTGTCCAGCGGGACCCGGGCGCGCGCCTCGAGCCCGTGAGCCTGCCGCTCCTCCTGCGTTTCGTAATGCACTCGCATGGCCCGCGGCCCCTCTCGTTGTACCGCCCGGCACGCAGGACGCGCCGGGTGCGCGGCATCGCTGTCCGCGTACGGCGCCGACGATTCAGCAGGTCGGGCGCCGTCCACATCACCCCTGATGGACGATCGGGCCCGGCCGGCGCGACCTTCCTGCCAGTCGTGGTGGTCGCGATTCATCGGCTCTCGTGAGTGATGTGGGTGGGCAGGTGTGCACGCTCGACAGTTCGTGTGGTGCAGGGCGGGTGTGTTCGGTGTCTGATTCACGCTCAGCGGTGGCCCCTGGCCCGGGAGACGTCCTGTCAACATGACACACGGCGGCTTCAACAACCCCACGCCACCATCGCCGCACGCCCCGATCGCCCGCCGTCCCTCATCACCCCACCCGTCCCTCATCCCGTCGGCCCGCGACCACCTCGCCTCGAGCAGAAGCCAAGCCATGCATCGGTCAGCGGGCCCGATTCATCCTGGGTGCGGGATGCCGTGGCGTTCCGGGTGGTGTGGCGTGAGCTCATGAGGAGACGGGTGGCGGCAATTGTCGCGCTGGTGGTCGGGACGGCGACAGCTGTCCTCGCCGTGGTGATCGCGATCCGGGAGTTCCCGCGTGGCCTCATCATCACGGCCTGTTTGGCGGTCGCCGCACTGGCGGCCGGGTACGGCGTACTGCGCCGCGGCGTCGCCCGCCTGGCCGGGCTGTACATCGGCGGGCTGGCGCTGCTCGGTGCGGTGATCCTCGTCGTGGTGGGCGGTACGTTCCTCGCCGACCTGCTCGTCATCGGTGGGCTTCTGGTCACGCTGGCGGCGGCGCGGGTCGCCTTCTTCGCCCGGGTCGAGCTGCCCCGGGTCCCTCCGCCCCACCGACCGGTGCTGTTCTTCAATCCGCGCTCCGGCGGCGGCAAGGCGGAGCGGTTCAACCTCGCCGAGGAATCCCGCCGGCGCGGAATCGAGCCGATCGAACTCACCGCCGGCGACGACCTCGAGATCCTGGTTCGCGGTGCCGTCGACCGCGGGGCCGACGCACTCGCGATGGCCGGTGGCGACGGCTCGCAGGCGATCGTCGCCGCGATCGCGGCCGAGCGTTCGTTGCCGTACGCCTGCATCCCCGCCGGAACCCGCAACCACTTCGCGCTGGATCTCGGCGTCGATCGCGACGACGTCGTCGGCGCTCTGGACGCGTTCGTCGACGGCGGCGAGCGGCTGGTCGACCTTGGCGAGGTCAACGGGCGGGTGTTCGTCAACAACGTCTCGCTCGGCCTGTACGCCGAAGCCGTCCAGCGCAGCGGTTATCGCGAGGCCAAGATCCGGACGCTGCTCGACACCGTGCCGGACGCGCTCGGCCCCACGGGCAGCGAGCTCGACATGCGCTGGACCGGTCCGGGAGGCGATGGGCACCGCGGCGGAGCGGCCGTGCTGGTCTCCAACAACAAGTACCGACTCGGCCGTGCCGTCGGCTCCGGAACGCGCCCGCGGATCGACGACGGAATGCTCGGCATCACCGTGCTCGGTGCACCCGACGGGGGTCAGCACCGGGCTCAGCGACCGTGGCGCGAATGGTCGGCTCCGACGTTCGAGATCGACGCCGACCGCCCACTCCCGGCCGGCATCGACGGAGAGGCGCTCGTCCTCGACGCACCGCTGCAGTTCCGGATCCGGCCCGGCGTCCTCCGCGTCCGCATCTCTCGCAAGCACCCCGGGTCGTCGCCGTCGGCGACCGCTCCCGAAGGCCTCCGCGACAGCCTGGCCACCCTGGTCCGGATCGCCTTGGGCCGGGACCACACCCCGTGATCCCGCGCCTGAAGGAACACGACCGCGCGCTGTTCGAAGCAGTCGCGCGGCTGTCCGTACCGTCCCTGGACGCACCGCTGCGCCGGGCGTCCGACTTCGCCGACTTCTCCAAACCGTGGTTTCTGACCGCCGGCGCGCTCGTCCTGTTCGGCGGCGCGCGGGAACGACGCGCCGCAGTCACCGGTCTCAGCGCGATCGGCGCCACCTCCTTGCTGGTGAACCAGCCGTTGAAGCGGCTGACCAGCGAGCGCTCACGCCCCGACCGCGCTGCTTTGGGTGTGCCCGTCGAGCGCTGGGTGAAGATGCCGACGTCAAGGTCGTTCCCGTCCGGCCACTCGGCCTCTGCGGCCGCCTTCGCCGTTTCGGTCGGCCGGCTGCTCCCCGCCCTGCGGCTGCCGTTGCGGGCGGCCGCATCGGTCGTCGCGTTCTCCCGCGTCTACACCGGCGTCCACTACCCCAGCGACGTCCTGGTCGGCGTCACCATCGGAGCCCTGATCGGCCACCTGGCCGCCCGCCTCGCCGAACGCCGCCACCGCGTGCGCCAACACTGAACCGACACTGAACCGACTCGCGCCTGACTCGCGCCTGACTCGGAGCTCACTCGGAGCTGACTGTGCCCGCCCTCATCGGCCGGCTTCGCCGCTCGGGCGTAGGTGATGGTGAGCGGGACGGCGAGGTCGTGGTGGTGGAGCCGTGTCGTCGGACGCTTGTTCGAGGCGGACGTACCAGCGACCGAACGGGCCCGCCGAGATGCCGTGCAGCAGGACACTCAGCAGCACGGTGAGTGCCACGGCTGCGACGGCGAGCTCCACCGGTCCGTCCATGCCCAGCTCTTCGATCGCCAGCAGCGCGAACACGACCGATGCCAGCCCCCGTGGCCCGAACCATCCGACGAACAACACCGTCGTCCGGTCGAGCCCGTTGCCGAGCAGCGAGACAACGACCGGCACGATGCGCACCACAGTCAGACTCAGTACGGCGTACCCGAGCAGCCGTACGTCGAAGTGTGCGAAGGCAATCGGCACCAAAACCGCCCCGAACAGGAACCACACGACGAACGCCAGGATCTCCCCGATCAACTCCGGCAACTCGACGACCTCGTCGGCGTCCAGCGGCTCGTCGGCCGGACCGCCGCGGAAGGCGAGCCCGGCCACGAACGCCGCGATGAACCCGTTGCCGCCGAAGGTCAACGCGATCGCGAGGCTGCCGAGCGCGGCCGCCAGCGCGCCCAGCCGGCGAGCTCCGGTACTCGTCCACTGGCGCCGCAGGCCGACCCCCAGCAGCCGCGCACTCCCGAGTCCCATCACCACGCCGACTGCCACTCCGGCCGCCAGTTCGAACAGCGCGGCGCCGGGTGTGAAGGCCCGCTCTTCCTCCCCCGTACCGAGGTGGCCGGCGGCAACGGCCAGTGCGAACGTGACGACCGGAGTGACGATGCCGTCGTTGAGGCCGCTCTCCACGTTCAACGCCCGGCGCAGGCGCATCGGGATTCGCCGGTCGTTGATGACCTGTGCACTCAACGCGGCGTCGGTCGGCGCCAGGGTCGCGCCGACGAACGCGGCAAGCGCCCAGGTCAGGTCGCCGAACAGCCACGCCGCCAGGAACGACCCGAGGACGACGGACAGCGGCAGACCGATACCGAGCAGCCGTCCGGGTAGGGAGACGTCCCGTCGCAGCCGGGACAGGTTCACCCGGGCGGCGTCGGAGAACAGCAACAGGGTGAGTGTCACCTCCGCGACCAGATGGACCGAGGGGGCGTCCACCTCCACTGTGAAGTTCTTCCAGTCATGACTTCCGAGCAGGAAGCCGGCGACAGTGAAGAGCAGCGGTCCGGTGACGTTCACCCGGGCGAGCAGTTCCGAGGTGACCACCCAGCCCAGGACCAGCACCGCGAGCAGCGCGAACGTGGCTTCGGTCATCACACCTCCGTCCGCTGATGCCGCCCCGGACCCGCCGGCTGCAGCTCACCCGTCGCGTACAGCTCACCCGCCGCGGGCACCCCACCCGCCGCGGGCACCCCACCCGTCGCGTGCGGCCGCACACGGCGCCGCGGTCTGTCACGGACGATGGACGACCGACAGGTGGCGGCGGGGGCGATGCGGCCGGCCGAGGACGACGCCGACCGAGAACCTGTCCAGCTGGTAGCTCTGCGCCCGATCCGCTACGAGCGTGCCGGCCGGATCCTGCCGAAGCGTGGCGGGCTGCACTGGGAGTGCGCCAGGGAGCCCGGCCGGCAGTGCGCCCGGTAGCCCGACGTCCGGGCCGAAGGTGATGTCTTCGATGGTGAGTCGGCTGCCGCGCGCGAACGTGTCGTGGTACCCGACCAGCCGCCCGTCGACGCGCAGGTAGGTCTTGCCCTTGATGTGCCAGTCGAACTGCAGGTCCATGAACCGCGCTCCGAGATTCGGAACCTGGCCGAGGTCGTGACTGACCCGTTGCAACCGGACCCGGACGAGCGCCCGCCAGGCCGTCAGCGGCTCCAGTCCCAGGCCGAACGCATCCCCGAGCCGAAGGATCTGCAGCGACGAGGTGACCGGCGGCACCAGGTGCCGGATCCGCACCCGGCAGCTGATCCCGACGACATCGGCCAGCGGTGTGTCGAGCCGGTAGCGCAGACTGTGGGCCGGCCCAATCACCACGGTGCCGTCGGCCGGATCCGCGGCAGGCGATCCCGGTGAGAGGCTGCCCGGCAACCCGTGGCACATCGGCAGGATCTGATCGGGGAACTCGTACGGTACGGACGGCGGCATGCTCAGCTCCTATCCAGGTTGGTGCGCGACGACCTCGTCCGCGGGTACCTCGGCCGACTCGTCGGGTTCGTCGTCCGGCGCGTCGGCCGGGATCTCTTCCGGGGACCGGCCGCCGGAGACCAGGCCGCTGAGCCAGCGGGTGGACGGGTCGGCATCCAGCAGCAAGGCCTTGACGAGCAGGGACAGCGGGATCGCGAGGATCGCGCCGACCGGTCCGAGAATCCAGGCCCAGAAGATCAAGGACAGGAAGGTCAGCGTGGTGGACAGCCCGACGGCGTCACCGACGACCTTCGGCTGGATCATCGACTGGATGACGAAATTGATGATGCTGTAGGCAACGATCACCCAGACGAGCGTCGCCCAGCCCTGGTCCAGCAGACCCAGCAGCGCGGGCGGCAACACTCCGATGAAGAACCCGACGTTCGGGATGTAGTTGGTGACGAACGCGAGCAGACCCCACAGCCAGGGCAACGGAATGTCCAGCAAATACAGGACTCCGACGTCGAACAGCGCGACGATCAAGCCGAAGACGGTGGAGACGATGAGGTACCGCGTGGTGTCGCGGGCAAACCCGGCCAGCGCTCCGATCACGTCCGGACGGCTCTGCCCGGCCTCCCGCATCCGGTCCGCGAACGGCGCCGAGTCGATGGCCATGAAGAACAGCACGACCACCACGAGACCCAGACTCGTCACAACCCCGAGCAGCCCGGACAGCCAGCTCTGCAGGACGTCGAAGAACTGACCGAGATCGATCTTGTCGAGCGCGGCGCGCAACTGCTCGTCACCGACGCCGAGGTCCGCGAGCCAGCCGCGGACATCCTGGACGAGCTCGGTGAACTTGTCCTCGTACGCCGGCAGCAGGGTCGCCAACCGGGCGAGCGAAAAGGCCAGGGCGGCTGCCATCCCGAGCAGGAACCCGACCACCGCGACGAGCGAGAGCAGCACCGCCAGCCACAATTTCACGCCGTGCCGGACGAGCAGCCGGCGCAGCGGACTCGCGGCGATCGTGAGCACGAGCGCGAGGAACACGGGACCGACGATGTGCGAGAAACCGCGCAGCCCGATCACTGTCAGGACCGCTCCCGCGGTCCCAAGCAGGACGACGACGCCACGCGGAAGCGCCCAGCTAGGGGTCGGCTCCGGAATCCGGTCCTCGGCGGACCCCTCGGAGCCTGTGGACATCGTCGTACCCCCTCTCGCCGGCCCACCCGGTTCCGACCATCGCCCCGATCGCGCCGGCCGGCATCACCCCGGCCGGATGATCCACCGCCGGATGATCGATCGCGCGATCCAGGCGGGGGTCGCAGTACGGCTGCCGCCGGCGCGACGGTCATCCGGGCAGGGTGAAGAGTCCGCGGAGGTCGTCGCGAGAGACTGCCGCGGATCACGGACAACGGTGCGACGGCCCTGCGGAGGAGGCCGGATGGGCGACGAGGCGACGGTCCCCACCGCCGGTACGGACCGGCGGGAGCCACCCGACGAGGCCGGCGCGGTCTACGGCTGTTTGCTCGCGGCGTCCGTGGTGGCCGGGACCGGTCCGGGCCGGGAGCCGCCGCATCCGGTGCAGTTGATCGCGCTGCTGCTCGCGACCGGTGTGGTGTTCTGGATGGCGCATGTGTACGCGCGCCTCGCCGTACAGCAATGGCCCCGGGCCTTCCCGCCGTGGCGGACCGTGCGCGCGGCCGCACGCCGGGAGTGGCCGATCGTGCAGGCCGCTGTTCCACCCGCGGCTGCGGCGGGCCTCGGCGCACTCGGCGGCCTGACGGACGCCGGCGCTGCCTGGCTCGCCCTCGCGGTGGCGGTCGGAACCCAGCTCGGCTGGGCGCTGTACGTCGCCGCGCGGGCCGGCGCCGGCTGGCCCCGCCTGATCGCGACCGGCATGGTCAACCTCTTCCTCGGCCTGGCAATCGTCGGCCTCAAGGCCGCCCTGTCGCACTGACGGCGGCCCCGACTGGACCCGGGCACGCGCCTCGACCGGCCGCGAAGTAGGCGCCGGAGCCCGGCCGCGAAGTAGGCGCCGGAGCCCGGCCGCGAAGTCGGCGCAGTCCGGCCGCATGACTCCTACGCCACGGGATATCCGGCGGCGTCAAGAACCCACGCCCACGCGCACGCCCACGTCGTGTCGGCCGTGTCGGCCGTGTCGGCCTCCCACGCGGTGGGTTCACCCATCGTGTTGTGGGTTCCTGACCCGTCTGAACGGTGGGGAACCCACAACT
>NZ_JBEZFT010000053.1:0-47504 GCF_040649595.1 Kribbella sp. NPDC048915
GCCATTTCGCTGCTCAGGGCGGATCGGACGCGGACAAGACACCTGGCGAGGGGCGGTTCCGCACCCTTCACACCGGTCAGGAACCCACCACACGATGGGTGAACCCACCGTGCGGGAGCGCTCGCGGCCGTTCAGCGCGGCCGTCCAGCGCGGGCGTTCAGCGCGGGCGTTCAGCGCGGGCACCGACTCGATCACCCGGACCCGGACCCGCCCACGGATCGGTCACAAAGAGCCGGATTTCCGCCGGCGTGCGTGGTTCCGCGGCCGGCCCTCCCCAACCTCGACCCGCCGGCCGAAGCGCGTACCCAGGTCCAGTCCCAGTCACCACCCACACATCAGTCACAAGAGCCGGCGGCGTGCAGGTCTCGCGGAGGATGGTGCCGGCCAGCGTGGGATCCGTGGTCAGTCCAGTTCGTGGGTGAGGGCGTCGGTCAGGCCGAGGATTGATACGCCGGCTTCCTGAAGGTGGGAGGCAGCCTGAGTGTAGAGGTGGGTTTCGATGCGATGGCGTTCGCCGGTGGTGCGGTTCTGTTGCCAGCCGCCCGTTTTCAGGGTGGGGATGGTGCGGGCTATCAGGTGGCGCCAGTGCCAGAGGGATCGTCGGTCGGTGGTTGTTGCTTCGAGCAGGGTTTCGTGGAGGCCTGTTTCGGTTCGGTGGCCGACGAGGATCAACAGCGCCATCGGGTTGTCGAGGGTGAACTCGGTGGCGGTGCGGGCTGACAGATCGGGAGGCTCGAGGTGAAGGGACAGGCGGTCGGGGGTCGCGTCGACGTTCTCGTGCCAGGAGCTGGCACAGTAGACGGGCCGGAAGTACTCGGCGGCAACGTCGAAGCGTACGACGTCGCGCCACGCGCGGAGCCAGCCGGCGATGTCCGGGTAGGTGGCGTGCAACGACAGCTTGAACGTCATCGCCGACGTGCCGCCTGCAGTCGGGTCTGCACCCGACGGACACTAGGCGGCCGGAGTCGAGCACGGCAGGTACAACCCGTACAACGCACCCATACAGTTCCGTCACCATCTCGAGACCGTCGACGTCGGTTACGGACTGGGTGTGCCCGCTAGTTTTGGAGACAGAACTAGCGGAGGAGGCGGGTGTGCGCGGTCGGGCTGCGGTGGTGCTGGCGGCGTTGGCGTTGGTGGTGGGGTGTTCGGACGACTCCTCGGCGGGGTCGGGGTCGGAGCCGACGGCCACCAGCTCGGGTACGGCGTCTGCCCTGCCCGCGGCCGCGGTGAAGCTCACGGTCGCGGGGACCGTGGCGACCGGCATCGAGGTTCCGTGGGGACTGGCGTTCCTCCCCGACAAGAGCGCGCTCGTGGCGGAACGGGACTCGGCGACGGTCAAGCGCGTCGCCGACGGACAGGCCACCGAGGTGGGCAAGGTCGACGGGGTCGATCCGTCGTCCGAAGGTGGGCTGCTCGGGCTGGCGGTCGACCCCGGCTACCCGGGCGAGCCGTACATCTACGCGTATTACTCCTCCGGTGACGACAACCGGATCGCGCGGATCACGTACCAGGACGGCAAGCTGTCCGACCAGCAGGTGATCCTCGAAGGGATCCCGGCCGCCGCGATCCACAACGGCGGCCGGTTGCGGTTCGGGCCGGACGGATTCCTGTACGCCGGGACCGGCGACGGCGGCGACCGGCCGAACTCGCAGAACGACGACTCGCTCGGCGGGAAGATCCTGCGGATCACCACCGAGGGCAAGGCCGCGCCGGGCAATCCGGGCGGGCGGCTGTGGATCACCAAGGGACATCGCAACGTACAAGGTCTCGCGTTCGACGGACAGCAGCTGTACTCGGCGGAGTTCGGGCAGAACACCTGGGACGAACTCAACGCAATCACCCCCGGCTCGAACTACGGCTGGCCGGCCGCCGAAGGCATCAGCCGGCTCGACGGGATGACGGATCCGATCGCGCAGTGGAAGACGTCCGACGCATCGCCGTCCGGGATCGCCTTCGCCAAGGGACACGTGTTCATGGCGTCGTTGCGCGGTGAACGGTTGTGGGCGATCCCGGTCGCGGGCGGCAAGCGGGTCGGCGAGCCGCAGGCGTTTTTCACCAACGAGTACGGGCGTTTGCGCACGGTCGAGGCTGCGCCGGACGGATCGCTGTGGCTCACCACGTCCAACACCGACGGCCGCGGCGGCACCCGCGACGGCGACGACCGGATCCTGCGCGTGACCATCACCACGTCCTGAGCGCCCGCGATTCGTCGACCGGTTCGCCAACCGTTTCGGCCTTGAGGTCGTCTGGTACTTGTTGAAGCAGACGACGACCTGAAGGAGGAGATCGCTATGCCGACCGGCCAGGTGTCTGGCGTTCCCAGCGGTGTGATCGCATCGGTGAGCACGTTCGACGATGCTCGGCGAACCGTCGATTATCTGCGCAGCTACGGGATGAACGCGAGCAGCCTGGACATCGTCGGCGCCGGTCTCCGGCAGGTCACCAGACGCAGACTCGTCCCGGTCGCGCGATTGACCGCGTCCGGGGCGCTCCACGGTGCGGTGCTCGGCATGCTCGCCGGGATCTTCGTGACCCTGGTCGCGGAGACGACGCTGAACGCCTTCGCCGTCGTGGTGTGGGGCTTCGTGTACGGCGTGATCGTCGGAACGCTGTGGGGACTCTTTCGGGGTCTGGCGCGAAACCGGCCTGACGTCGTGAGCACCGAAGTACTACCGACGCACTACGAAATCCGCTGCCCCGCCGAGGAACTGCGCGTCGCTCAAACCCTCTTGTCCGGCGCAGCCGCCGTGGACGACGGCCGCCTGGAACGCACCGTCATCGCCGACGCCACCCGCACCGAAAGACGAGCTGCCTGACAAGGCCCTGTCGTAGCAGAACGCCGGGCCCAGGTGGTTGGTGGGCCCGGCGTTCTGGTCAGGGGGTCAGATGCCCAGCTTCTCGTTCAGGAGCTGGCGGACCTTGGCGGCGTCGGCTTGGCCGCGCATGTCCTTCATGACGGCGCCGATCAGGGCGCCGGCCGCGGCCGGCTTGCCGGAGTTGACCTTCTCGACCACGTCAGGGTTGGCCGCGATCGCGCGGTCGATCGCCTCGAGCAGCGCCGAGTCGTCGGAGACGAGGGCGAGCCCGCGCTTCTCGATGATCTCGGCGGGCGTACCCTCGCCGGCGAGCAGGCCCTCGAAGACCTGGCGGGCCAGCTTGTCGTTCAGCGTGCCGTCGTCGACGAGCTTCTGCACCTCGGCGACCTCGGGAGGCCCGACCGGCAGGCTGTCGAGCTCGGCGCCGGCCTCGTTCGCGGCACGGGCCAGCTCACCCAGCCACCACTTCTTCGCGGCCGCCGGCGTAACCCCGAGCTCGACCGTCGCGACGATCGGCTCGAGTGCGTTGCCGTTCACGACATCACGCATCTCGAGGTCGGTGAAGCCCCACTCCTTCTGCAGTCGGGCGCGCCGCAGCGACGGCGCCTCGGGCAGCGTGCCGCGCAGCTCCTCGACCCACTCACGTGACGGCGCGACCGGGACCAGGTCGGGCTCCGGGAAGTAGCGGTAGTCCTCGGCGTCGGACTTCTCCCGGCCGGAGGTGGTGATACCGGTGTCCTCGTGCCAGTGCCGCGTCTCCTGCACGACCTTGCCACCGGACGCGAGCACCGCCGCCTGCCGGGTGATCTCGTAGGTCACCGCGCGCTCGACCGAGCGGAACGAGTTCACGTTCTTGGTCTCGGTCCGCGTGCCGAGCGTCGACGAACCGGACGGCTTCAACGACACGTTCGCGTCGCAGCGCAGCGACCCCTGGTCCATCCGCACATCGGAAACACCCAGTGCGAGCAGCAGATCTCGCAGCATCGAAACGTACGCCCGTGCTACTGCCGCGGCCTTCTCCCCCGGCACCTCGATCGTCCGGGTGACGATCTCGATCAGCGGAATACCGGCCCGGTTGTAGTCGACCAGCGAGTGCGAGGCGCCGTGGATCCGGCCGGTCGCACCGCCCACGTGCGTGGACTTGCCGGTGTCCTCCTCCATGTGCGCGCGCTCGATCTCGATCCGGTACGTCTCGCCGTCGACGACGACCTCGGTCCAGCCGTTGTACGCGATCGGCTCGTCGTACTGCGAGGTCTGGAAGTTCTTCGGCATGTCCGGGTAGAAATAGTTCTTCCGGGCGAACCGGCACCACTCGGCGATCTCGCAGTTCAGCGCGAGGCCGATCTTGATCGCGGACTCGACCGCCTTCGCGTTCACCACCGGCAGCGCGCCGGGCAGACCGAGGCAGACCGGGCAGGTCTGCGTGTTCGGCGGGGCGCCGAACTCGGTCGGGCAGCCGCAGAACATCTTCGACTTGGTGTTCAGCTCGACATGGACCTCGAGGCCCAGCACCGGGTCGTACTGCGCCAGCGCGTCGGAGATCTCCAGGACGTCGGCGGTCATCGGGTCACCTCCAGCTCCGGAGCCTTGGTCATCAGGACGCCGCCCCACTGCTCGGCCAGCGCGGACTCCAGCGCGGCGCCGACCTTGTAGAGCAGGTCGTCGCGCAGCACCGGCGCCATCACGTGGAAGCCGACCGGCAGGCCGTCCTCGTCGGCGAGGCCGCACGGGAACGACGCGGCCGCGTTGCCGGCCAGGTTGGACGGGATCGTGCACAGATCGTTCTTGTACATGGCGATCGGGTCGTCGATCCGGTCGCCGATCGCGAACGCGGTGGTTGGCGTGGCCGGCGACACCAGTACGTCGACCTGCTCGTAGGCCCGCTCGAAGTCGCGGGCGATCAGCGTCCGCACCTTCTGCGCCTGGCCGTAGTAGGCGTCGTAGTACCCGCTGGACAGCGCGTGCGTGCCGAGCATGATGCGGCGCTTCACCTCGGCGCCGAAACCGGCCTCGCGGGTCAGGCTCATCACCTTCTCCGCGCTGTTCACCCCGTCGTCGCCGACGCGCAGGCCGTACCGCATCGCGTCGAACTTGGCCAGGTTGGACGAGGCCTCGCTCGGCAGGATCAGGTAGTACGCCGGCAGTGCGTACTCGAAGTGCGGGCAGGAGACCTCGACGACATCGGCGCCGAGCTTGGTGAGCAGCTCGACCGCCTCGTGGAAGCGGGCCTCGACGCCGGGCTGGTACCCCTCGCCGCCGAGCTCCTTGACGACGCCGATGCGCATCCCGGCGACGTCACCGTTGCGCGCGGCCTCGACGACCGGCGGGACGTCCTGGTTGATCGACGTGGAGTCCATCGGGTCCCAGCCGGCGATGGCTTCGTGCAGCAGCGCCGCGTCGAGCGTCGTCCGGGCACACGGACCGGGCGTGTCCAAGCTGGACGCGAGCGCGATCAGGCCGTACCGCGAGGTGCCGCCGTACGTCGGCTTGACGCCGACCGTCCCGGTGAACGCACCCGGCTGCCGGATCGAGCCGCCGGTGTCGGTGCCGATCGCGAGCGGCGCCTCGTACGCCGCGATGGCCGCGGACGAACCGCCGCCGGAACCGCCCGGGATGCGGTCGAGGTCCCACGGGTTGTGGGTGGTGCCGTACGCCGAGTTCTCGGTGGAGGAGCCCATCGCGAACTCGTCCATGTTGGTCTTGCCGAGGATCACGATGCCGGCCTGCTTCAGCCGCTTCACGACCGTCGAGTCGTACGGCGGCTTCCAGCCCTCGAGGATCTTCGAGCCTGCCGTGGTCGGCACACCCTCCTGGGTGAGCACGTCCTTCAACGCCAGCGGCACGCCGGCCAGCGGGCCGACCTGCTCGCCTGCCGCACGCTTCTCGTCCACAGCGCGCGCTTGCGCGAGCGCGCCCTCGGTGTCGACGTGCAGGAACGCGTGCACGGCGTCGTCGACGGCGGCGATCCGGTCGAGGTGGGCCTGGGTGATCTCCACCGAGCTCGCCTGACCGGACGTCATCAGCTCAGCGAGCTCGGCCGCGGTCTTCCTGGTCAGGTCGCTCATCAGTCCTCCTCCAGGATCCGCGGCACCCGGAAGCGCTGGTCCTCCGCGGCCGGCGCGCCGGAGAGCGCCTGCTCGGGCGTGAGGCACGGGACGTTCTCGTCCGGGCGCATCACGTTGGTCAGCGGCAGGGCATGCGAGGTCGGCGGAATGTCGTCCGCCGCCACCTGGCTGACCTGCCCGACCAAGGTGATGATCTGGTCGAGCTGCGGCGCGAGGTGGTCGAGCTCGTCGTCGGTGAGCTCGATCCGCGCCAGTCGCGCCAGGTGCGCGACCTCTTCGCGGGTAATCGATGGCATGAACTGATCCAATGGTTCGCGGGACTTCGCGGCGTTTTCCGCCACGACTCCGTCATCCTAGTGGGCCGCCGTGACAGCCGCGTTTCGCCGTCCCCAGGGCTGTGGACAACGACCTGCGCAACATCACGGGCAAGAGGTCCGGCGTGGACGTCGACGAGCTGCGGCGAGACGGCCGGGCGTGTCCTTCCCTACCGCTCTGTAACATGGGCGGCGACAAGGCGTTACGCGCATGGTGATCGGCTGGGAGATGATCGTTCGGTGTTCCTGCTGCGCTTGATCATCCCCGATCGGCCCGGTTCGCTCGGCACCGTGGCGACCGCGCTCGGTGAGGTGAACGCCGACATCCATGCGATCGAGATCGTCGAGCACCGGCGGGAGAACGGCACCGCGGTCGACGACATCGTGGTCGACCTGCCCCCGGGCGTGCTGCCCGATCGCCTCGTCTCGGCGTGCAACGGCGTACCGGACGTCGAGGTCATCTGGTTCTCGCGGTACGGCGCGGGCGGCGGACTGCACATGGATCTGGAAGCCGTCGAACAGATGACGTCCGCGCCCGTGGACGCCATCGACATCCTGGTCGAGCAGTCGCCCGCCGTCCTGCACGCGGACTGGGCCGCGCTGCTGGACGGGACCGGCTCGGAAGTGAAGGTCGCGCTCGAGACCAGCGCCACGCCGGAGTTCGGTGACGTGGCCGGCGGCTGGCTGCCGCTGGAGAAGGCGACGACGCTCGAGGCGCCGGACCACAAGGGGCTCGCTGAGTCGGTGCTGGTCGCCGCGCCGCTGGAGTCCGACCGGCGCATCCTGCTGATCGGCCGGCGCGGCGGACCCGAGTTCCTGAACTCCGAGGTCGCCCGGCTGTCCTACCTGGCCTCGCTCGCCGTCACCATCCGCGCCACCGCGTGACCCCCGCCTGACCCCCACCGCCTGACCCCACCGCCCGTCGGCAGCGGGGTCGGCTCAGGTGAACTGGAAGTAGGCGAGGGCCCAGAGGCCGGCCGTCACCAGGAGGACGGCGATCCCGATCAGTGTGACGATCAGGATCGCCTGGCTGTTGCTGCCGCTGCGGTCCGGGAGGTCGAATTGCGTCGGGCCCCAGGGCCCGCCGCCGTCGACCCGCTGAGCCGCCTCGGGCGGTGGCTGGGCCACCGTCCGCGACTCCCGCTTCTCCCGGGGGAACTTCACGCCGTCCTCCGAACCGCTCGTGGTTACAGCATCAAGCGTAGAACGACTCGTCGGTGACGCGAATCCGCTGCGAGCCGTAGTCGCCCGAACCGTTGCCGTCGGTCTCCACCCGCCAGCCGCCGACGTACGCGACATGCGGCTTGCCGTCGTTGTGCGCCTTGATCCAGGCCTTGACGGCCTCGACGTTCGCGCCCTTGACGGCCCCGAACGCGTCGTTGATCACGACCGGCAGCGCCTTCTTGGCGTCCTCGGAGTCACCCGAGACACTGACCTCGAGCTCGTTGATGCCCTGGTCCTTGACGTCGATGATGAACACCCGCTGGTACCCGTACTTGCCGATGTCCTTCTTGCACGACGACGTACAGACGTAGCCCTTCGCCTTCAGTGCCGCCGACAGCTGCGTCTGCGTGGTGTCGAACTTCTGGTCCGGCAGCTCCAGCGACTCCTCGCCGGACTTGTGGCCGGTCAGCCGGACGTCCTGGCCGCCGTTGCTCAGCCGGAGCTCACCCCAGCTGGTGCCGACTGTGTCGGAACGCTGACCGGTCTTCACCGCGTCCTGGACCTTCTTGACCTGGTCGGCGCCGAACGCCTCGTTGCCGACGGACTGCAGCAGCTGGTCGAAGGCGACCTGCGCGTTGTTGAAGTTCTCGCTGTCCTGCGCCTCGAGGCGGACCGCGATGATGTTGCCGTCGGAGGCGAACTGGAACAGCGCCTCGGCGCTCTTCCCGCGGCCTTCGGCCTTGAAGCAGCCACGGTGTGCGCCCTGCCCGCTGTTGAACAGGTCGCTGCAGCCGAAGCCGTTGGCCTGCAGCTTCTCGGTCACCGACTTGGCCTGACCGGTCGCGTTGCCAAGCTCGCCGTTCTGGCCGGGGCCGCCGGACGAGGTCGGGGAACCGGTCGGCTCCGCGGTGCCGGATTCGGTCGGTTCGCTCGTGGTCGTCGGTTGGGTCGTCGGCTCGTCGTCACCACCGAAGGCGCGGACGCCGAGGAAGACCAGCAGACCGATGATCACCACACCGACCACGCCGCCGCCGATCAGCAGCGGAAGCTTCTCCTTGCTGATGCCGCCCGGGCCCTTGGACCCCGGACCGCCCGGCTGCCACTGCTGGCCGGGTCCGCCCTGCTGCTGGTGCCAGCCGCCCTGCTGCGGACGCTGCTGGCCCCACGGCTGCTGCTGGTACGAGCCGCCCTGCTGGGACTGCTGCCCCCAGCCACCGGCCGGCGGCTGCCCGAACTGACCGGGCTGACCCTGACCGGGCTGGCCTTGACCAGGCTGACCCTGGCCGGGCTGTTGTCCCCAGCCGCCCTGCTGCGTGGGCTGGTCCTGGCGCGGCGGCTGGCCCTGCTGCGGCTGCTGCGGGCCCTGGCCCCAGCCTCCGCCCTGGGCCGGAGGCTGCTGGCCCCAACCGCCTTGCTGCGGCGGCTGGTTTCCCTGTCCCCCGTGCCCGCCTGGCTGGCCCCCCGGCTGCCCAGGACCCCACGGTCCCTGCGGCGGCGTCGTCATATCTGCTCCTTCTGACCCAGTGTCGACGTGCAAAGTTAACAGTCGGACGGCTCAGCGTTCGCACCGGATCCATTCAGTTCGCGGTCTGTCGAAATCGTTACGACCCGTGCATCGCGGACGTCGTCGTGACCGTCGAGAGCGTGCCGACTCGACTGCGTTACGACTCGTCAGCCGTGGGCGTCGTGGCGACCGCGGCCGCGGCCTCTGCGCCCTCGTCGAGCAGCACCCGGAACCCGGCGGCGTCCAGAATCGGTACGCCGAGTTGCACGGCCTTGTCGTACTTCGACCCCGGGGAGTCCCCGACCACCACGAACGAGGTCTTCTTCGACACCGAACTCGCGGCCTTCCCGCCGCGGCCGACGATGGCCTCGGTGGCCTCGTCGCGGCTGAACCCCTCGACCGTCCCGGTCACCACGACCGACAGCCCGGACAGCGTCTGCGGCAGCTCCGGACCGGTCCGCTCCTCGCGCATCAGCACGCCCGAGGCCAGCCACTTGTCCACGATCGCCTGGTGCCACGGCACCTGGAACCACTCGATCATCGCCTGCGCGATGGTCGGACCGACACCCTCGATCTCGGCCAACTGCTCCTCACCGGCCGCGCAAATGTCCTCGATGTTGTCGAACACCTCGGTGAGGGCCTGGGCCGCGGTCGGTCCGACGTGCCGGATCGACAGCGCGACCAGCACGCGGGACAGCGGCCGGCGCTTGGCCTCTTCGAGGTTGGCGAGCAGTTTGCGCGCGTTCGCCGACAGTGCCCCGGCCTTCGTGGTGAAGAACGGGCTTTCGGCAAGCTTCTCCTCGGTGAGCGCGAACAGGTCGCCCTCGTCGGCGATCAGCCCGCCGCGGATCAGCGCGTCGGCCGCCTTGAATCCGAGCCCCTCGATGTCGAACGCGGACCGCCCGGCCAGGTAGAACAGCCGCTCACGCAGCTGCCCCTGGCAGTACTGCGAGTTCGGGCAGCGGATGTCGACGTCGGACTCCTTGGCCGGCGCCAGCACCGTGTCGCACCACGGGCAACGCGTCGGCATCTCCCACGGCGGCAATCCCTCCGGCCGCAGGTCGACGACCGGTCCGAGCACCTCGGGAATCACGTCGCCCGCCTTCCGCAGTACGACGGTGTCACCCGGGCGGACGTCCTTGCGGGCGACCTCTTTCGCGTTGTGGAGGGTCGCGTACTCGACGGTGGATCCGGCCACCCGGACCGGCTCCATGTGCGCGAACGGGGTGACTCGGCCGGTGCGGCCGACGTTCACCTCGATCTCGATGAGCTTGGTGTTGACCTCTTCCGGCGGATACTTGTACGCGATCGCCCACCGCGGCGCGCTCGAGGTCGAGCCGAGGGCACGCTGCAAGTCGACCTCGTCGACCTTCACCACGACGCCGTCGATCTCGTGGTCGACGGAGTGCCGGTTCTCGCCGTAGTACGCGATGAACTCGTTGACCTCGTCGAGCGTGTCGACCCGGCGGGCGCGGTCGCTGACCGGCAGGCCCCAGGCCTTGAGCTGCTGGTACGCCTCGGAGAGGCGGCCGACCCGCCACCCCTCGACCTTGCCGAGGCCGTGGACGACGAACCGCAGCGGCCGGCCGGCCGAGACCCGCGGGTCCTTCTGCCGCAGCGACCCGGCCGCGCTGTTGCGCGGGTTGGAGAACACGTCCTTGCCGGCCTCGACGAGCTGGGCATTCAGCTCCTCGAAGTCCTCGACCCGGAAGTACACCTCACCGCGGACCTCGAGGAACGTCGGCAGGTCGTCGCCGCGCAACTGCTCGGGGATGCTCTTGATCGTGCGGACGTTCGGCGTGACGTCCTCACCGGTCCGGCCGTCGCCGCGGGTGGCGCCGCTGACGAGCTTGCCGTTCTCGTACACCAGGTCGAGGGCGAGGCCGTCGACCTTGAGCTCGCAGAGGAAACCGCTGTCCTGGATCTGCTGGGCGGTGACTTCACGCTCCAGCCGCTTCGCCCAGGCCTCCATCTGCTCGGCGGAAAAGGCGTTCGCGAGGCTCTCCATCCGGCTCGGGTGCTGTACCGGGGTGAACAGCGTCGAGACCGGCGCGCCGACCTTCTGCGTGGGCGAGTCCGGCGTCCGGAGTTCCGGGTACTGCTCCTCGATGCCCTGCAGCTCGTGCATCAACGCGTCGAACTCCGCGTCCGAGATGATCGGGCTGGCCAGGTAGTACCTAGCGCGGTGGTCCTCGATCTCCTTGCTCAGGTCCGCATGCCGCGTGCGCACTTCCGCCGGAGGGTTCTCGCTCATAGGCAGAACCTACAACTGCCCACCGACGTTTTGCCGGTACGGCGCCGCCGACGCGTGCGGCACCACCTGCCCAGCGCGGTCAGTCGTCCTGACCGTGGTCAGGCGTCGGCGGCTTCGCCGAGCACGTCGGCGATGTCGCGCAGCAGCTTCAGTCGCGCTCTGGCGTCGGCCGGTGACGGAGCGGTCGCGAGCCCGCAGGCCGGCGTGACGACGATCTGCTTGAGCAGGCCGGGGTCGAGGCCGAGGTCGCGCCACCGGCGGATGAGCGGTTCGGCGGCCTGTTCGGCCTTGGGCAGGTCGCCGGTCGTCGGCAGAACGCCGGTGTAGAGCGTGCTCCCGGCCTCGGCCGCGACTGCGAGCTGCTCCCAGCCGGCCTTGTTCAGCAGCGAGGTGTCGACGGCCACACCGGTGGCGCCGGCCTTGGTGAAGACCTCGATCGGCGGCCGCGCCGCGCAGCAGTGCACCACGGTCGGTCCACCGGCGGTGAACAGACTGAGCAGCTCCACAGCCCCAGGTCCGTCCACAGACCGGTGCTTGCCCCAGCCGGACGCTGTCGGCACCGCTCCGGCCAGTACGGCGGGCAGCGCGGGCTCGTCCACCTGCAGCACGACGTCCGCCCCTGGCACCCGCTTACGTACCTCGGCCAGGTGCTGCTCTACGCCGTACGCCAGCGCCTGTGCCAGGTCACGCCGCGCACCGTAGTCCGCCAGCACCTTGTCCCCGCGTGGACGCTCGACCGTGGCCGCCAGCGTCCACGGTCCGGTGACCTGTACCTTCAGCGGCCCCGCGTAGCCGTCGGCGTACTCCTCCAGCACGTCCAGGTCCTCCTGGAGCAGCGCACGCGCCCGGCGCTGGTCCAGACTGGCCCGGGCGTCTCCCCCACCCGTCAGTCGCCAGCCCGCAGGCTGGAGGTCGGCCGCGAGCTCGGTCAGTACGCCGACGCTCCGGCTCACCATGTCGCCGTACGGCCGGGCAGGCAGCTCGGGCAGGAACGGGATGTCGACCACATCGAGTACGGCGCGCATCCACGCGCGGATGTCGTCGCCTGGAACGGAGCCGAGACCAGTGGTCGTCATACGGCGGCTGTCACCCGCTGGACGGAGTCGATCGTCGCGGAGCCGATCACGCGCGTCCCGTCGTACAGCACGACGGCCTGGCCGGGCGCGACCGCCGAGGTCGGCTCGTCGAACTCGACCTGCACGCGATCGTCCTCCACCCGCGCGGTCACCGCGACCTCCTCACCATGCGCACGCAGCTGCGCCGTGACGTGCAGCTCCGACGTGGGAGCCGGCCCGCACCACCGCGGCTTCGACGCGGTCAGCTGCGACACGGCCAGCTCCGCACGGGAACCGACGGTCACCGTCCGGTCCACCGGGCTGATGTCGAGGACGAAACGCGGCTTGCCGTCCGCGGCCGGCGTACCGATCCGCAAGCCCTTGCGCTGCCCGATCGTGAACGCGTGCGTGCCCTGGTGCTCGCCGAGCTTGTTGCCCTGCGCATCGACGATGTCGCCGGGCGCCTCGCCGAGCTGGGCGTTCAGGAACGCCGGGGTGTTGCCGTCGGCAATGAAGCAGATGTCGTGGCTGTCCGGCTTGGCCGCCACCGACAGCCCGCGCCGCTCGGCCTCGGCGCGCACCTCGGTCTTCACCGTGTCACCGAGCGGGAAGAACGCGTGCGCGAGCTGCTGCTGCGTGAGCACACCGAGCACGTACGACTGGTCCTTGCCGGGGTCAACCGCCCGATGCAGCTCACGACCGTTGGGGGTGTCCACGATCCGCGCGTAGTGCCCGGTCGCGACCGCGTCGAAGCCGAGCGCGAGCGCCCGCTCCAGGACCGCGCTGAACTTCACCTTCTCGTTGCAGCGCAGGCACGGGTTCGGCGTCCGGCCGGCGGCGTACTCGTTGACGAAGTCCTCGACCACGTCGGCGTGGAAACGCTCGGCCAGGTCCCACACGTAGAACGGGATGCCGATCACGTCCGCGGCCCGGCGGGCGTCGCGGGAGTCCTCGATCGTGCAGCACCCGCGGGCGCCACTGCGGTACGACTGCGGGTTGCGGCTGAGCGCCAGGTGCACTCCGGTCACGTCGTGCCCGGCCTCGGCCATCCGCGCGGCCGCGACGGCGGAGTCCACTCCGCCGGACATGGCTGCGAGTACCCGCATCAGGTGTTCCTTCCTACGTTCTGCAGGCCGGCGGACTTCGCGCGATCCACCACCGGCCCGATGGCCTCCAGTACGGCGTCGATGTCGGCGCGCGTACTCGTGTGCCCGAGGGTGAACCGCAGCGAGCCGCGCGCCCGCTGGTCGTCGTACCCCATCGCCAGCAGGACGTGGCTCGGCTCGGCCACCCCGGCGTTGCACGCGGATCCGGTCGAGACCTCGATCCCACGCGCGTCGAGCAGCAGCAACAACGAGTCTCCCTCGCAGTCGCTGAACGACAAGTGTGCATTGTTGGGCAAACGGTCGACCGGGTCGCCCGACAGCAGCGCCCCCTCGATCGTGCCGGTGATACCGGCGACCAGCAGGTCGCGCAGCTCGGTCAGCCGCAACGCTTCGTCCGCCTGGTGCTTCACCGCGTGCTCGGCGGCGACGGCGAACGCGGCAGTCGCCGGTACGTCGAGGGTCCCGGAGCGGACGTCACGCTCCTGGCCGCCGCCGTGCAGGATCGGCGTCAGCTGCGTCTCCTTGTGGACGACGAGCGCACCGACGCCGTACGGACCGCCGAGCTTGTGCGCGGACACCGTCATCGCGTCCACACCCAGCTCGGCGAAGTCGACCGGCACCTGGCCGATCGCCTGAACCGCGTCGGTGTGCACGGGGATGCCGTGCTCGCGTGCGATCGCCGCGACGTCGGCCACCGGCTGCAGCGTGCCGACCTCGTTGTTCGCCATCATCAGCGTGACGAACGACACCGACTCCGGCTCGCGCTCGACCGCCTCGCGGACGTCGTCCGGGCTGACTCGGCCGAGCTCGTCGACGGTCAGCCACTCGATCTCCGCGCCCTCGTGCCGGGCGAGCCAGATCGCCGGGTCGAGGACCGCATGGTGCTCGATACCGCTCAGCAGGATCCGGCGGCGGCGCGGGTCGGCGGCCAGCCGGGACCACCACAGGCCCTTGAGCGCGAGGTTGTCCGCCTCGGTACCGCCGGAGGTGAACACGATTTCGCTCGGCTGGGCTCCGAGTGAGGCCGCGAGGGACTCGCGGGCCTCCTCGACGGTACGGCGCGCGCACCGACCGGAGCCGTGCAGTGACGACGCGTTACCGGTCCGGGTCAGGTGATAGGTCATCGCCTCGATCGCGGACGGCAGCATGGGGGTCGTCGCCGCGTGGTCCAGGTACACCGTGCGGCGGTCGGGAGGAGTCATAACAGCTTCAAGGGTATGTCCGCCGGTGATGTTCCCGCTCCTCGGGAGTCACGGCGCAAGACGGAGCGTGCTCTGCTGCTCGAATCGGGCCCCGATCCGGGCGAACCTCGCGGCTGCTCTTTCGAAGTCGTCGCGGTCGGCGGTGAGGCGCGCGTAGGCGCGCTGCCGGAGCGCTTCGGCGTACGCGTTCTCGCTGGCTGCTTGCTCGAGGTACTGCGCTGCGCCCGGGTACGCCGTCACCACGGCGAGCTCAGCCGCCGCGGCACGCGCGTACGCGACCCACCACGGCTCTGTGAACGCACCGAACGCCCGCTCAATCACCTGCCCCGCGTCAACCGCCACCGCGCCCACACCACGGCCCTGCTGTCCGCCGCCGCGGCGGCGGGTTGCGGCGGCGTCGCCGCGGGCGAGGTACGTGTCGTGGTGGTGCACGGCGAGGCGGGCGTCGACGAAGGCTGCGGCCGAGGCCAGGGTCGGGTCGTCAGCCGGGTCTGTGACGCGGGCCAGTTCGAGTGCGCGAGCCTGCCAGACCTCGTGCTGACCGGTGCCGAGCAGTCCGTGGGCCAGTGCGGCCGCGGCGGCCGCCGATGCCATCCAAACGCGCTGCGGGCACCCGGCCGCGCGCCAGCCGTTCCACATCACGTCCGCGGCGGCGACGGCCTCGTCGAGCATGCCGCTGAGCGCGTAGGCGCGCACCTTCCGCGGCGCGGTGATGTACGGGTGGCTGTAGACCGGGTCCTCCGTCAGCCGCGCCAGCCGAACCGCCTCGGTGATGTCGCCAACGGTGACCGCGGTCGTGGACGAGGTGTGGAACGCATCGACAATCTCAGCGACCGTCCGCGGCTGGTGATCAGGCAGCGTCTCGGCAATCGCGAGCCGCTCCTCCGCCGTCGCCCGCGCCTCCAGCAGCCGCCCGGCAACCGCCAACGCCGTCCCGTACGCGTCGAGCGCACTCATCAGATACAGCGGATCCCCAACCCGCCGAGCCGCGTCCACCGCAACCTCAGCCGCCAACTCACCCCGCTCCACCCAACCCCAAGCAACCCGAACCCCAGCCTCCACCCGATCCCCCGCCCCAGCCGCCCGGCCCACCAGTCCAAGCTCCCCCGCCCCGGACGGCTGACCCGTCTCGCCAAGCCTTCCCAACTCGTCGCCCCCACCCATCCCACCGGCGGCGCCCACACCGCCGTATGCGCCCGGACCACCGCCGGCGACCGACCCGTCTCCGGGCGGGGTAGTGGGTGGGGTGACGGTGGTGAGGAGGGCGGCACCGCGGTCGGTGGGGACTGTGGCCGGACTGGCGGGGCTGGTGGTGACTTCGTAGCGGTTGAGGATGGTGACGGCGTAGGCGAGGGCGATTGGGTTGCCGTCGGCGGCTGCTCGCATCATCAGGTGGTACGCGTGTTCGCCGTCCGCGACCACGATGGCGGCGTCGGCGGCATCGCGCAGGTCCTCGTAGCGCTCACCCGGGTCGCCGGCGAGCTCCGCCGCGGCCAGGTAGTGCTCCCTCGCCTCCAGGAACCGCCGCCGCGCGAACGTCAGATGCGCCAGCGTGCGGGCCAGTGCATGACTGGCGCCGCGCGCAGCACGCAGATCCGGCGCCAGTAGGTCGAACTCCTCCTGCCAGTCCCCCGCCTCCAGTCGCTGCTCGAGCGCAGCCGCGACCCCCTGCGCCCACGCCGCGTGCAGCGTCGCAGCCTCGGCGTACTCGCCCTTGAGTTGTTCAAGCGCGAACGCACGCACCGTCTCCAGCATCCGCCAGCGACTGCTCCCGGCGTACAGCCCGCGCCGCAGCAGGCTCTTGTCCGTCAAACGCCCCAGGAGGTCGCTCAGCTCACTCCAGGAGCTCCCAGGCGACACACCGGCCACAGCAGCGAGGTCAAAGCCACCCGCGAACACCCCCAGCCGCCGGAACAGCCTTCGTTCGTCCTCAGCGAGCAGGTCGTAGCTCCAGCCGATCACCTGAGCCAGCGAGTTGTGTCGCTCGTTCGGACCACGTCCCCCGGACAGGAGCCGCAGGCGGTCGTCCAGCGCCGCCAACAATCCGTCCGGTCCGAGCGAACCCGCACGGGCCGCAGCCAGCTCTATAGCCAGCGGTACGCCGTCTAGCTCGGCGCAGACCCGGCGCGCGAGCTCACGGTCGTCCACGAGCTCGGGTGCCACCAGCGCGCCCCTGTCCCGAAACAGCTCCTCTGCCTCGGACCCCAGCGCCAGCGGACCGAGCTGCACCGGACGCTCCCCGGCCACGCCGAGACGTTCCCGGCTGGTCACTAGTACTGCGGTTTCTGTCGCCTCAGTGAGGACGCGGCCGACCAGGGCGGCCACGTCGTCCAGCAGGTGCTCACAGTTGTCCAAGACGAGCAGGGTGCGCCCGCGTCTCAGTCTGTCGAGTACCGCGTCATTCAGCGAGTGCGGCGGCCGCTCTACGACCTGCAGTGCCTCAGCAATGGCCGCTACGACGAAGCCAGGACGTACCGGCACCAGGTCGACCACCGCGCCGCCGTACGGATAGCTGTCCGCCACCTCAGCAGCCACCTGCAGCGCCAGCCGCGTTTTGCCGACGCCGCCAGGCCCCAGCAGGCTGACAAGGCGATTGCTGGCCAGTGCGCGCATCAGCTCAGCACGGTCCCGCTCACGGCCCACAAACGTCGTACCCGGACCGGTCGGTGTGCTGAAGCCCGAGGAGCGCGTATCGGCGAGTGCGGCGAGCTCATGGCGGTCCGAGACGCCGTACTTGCGCAGGAGCGACGAAATGTGGCTCTCGACGGTCCGGACGCTGATCTGCAGGCGGCGGGCGATCTGCGCGTTCGAACGGCCACCCGCGAGCGCCGCGAGCACCTCGGCCTCCCGCGCCGACACGTCGTTCGGACCAGCCATTGGCCCATCATGCGCGATCGACGGTGCGCCGACGCCGAACTCGGCCGCAGCCGGTCCCTGGAGTCGTTGCCGCAGTCAGTGCTCGTTCCGCGGCTTTCCGCGCTCGTTCCGCGCTTTCCGCGCTCGTTCCGCAGCTTTCCGCGCTCGTTCCGCGGTTTTCCGTGCTCGTTCCGTGGTGTTTCCGTGGTCGGTCCGGACGACTTTCCGCACCGTCCGCGCCGAGAGTGGTGGCACGAACCCTCGGAACTGGGAGGACATCATGGGACGAGCACTGCTGGACATCACAATGTCGCTGGACGGCTTCGTCACCGGGCCGGGCGCGGACCTCAGCCACGGTCTCGGCATCGGCGGCGAGCCGCTGCACGACTGGATCGTCGGCGAGCAGGAGGACGCGGACCGCATGGCGCTCGACCGCACCATGGCCGGCATCGGCGCCGTACTGATGGGACGCCGCACGTTCGACCTGATCGACGGACCGCACGGCTGGAGCGCGGACGACTTCCGCGGCGAGCGCCCCGCGATCTTCGTGCTGACGTCGAGCCCGCCGAGCCGGGTGCGGCTGGACGGTTGGTTCACGTTCGTCACGGACGGGATCGGGCCGGCGCTCAAGCTCGCGCAGGACGCGGCCGGAGCACAAGACGTAATGATCATGGGCGGTGGACACCTGTGCCGCCAATACCTGTACGCGGGTCTGGTGGACGAGCTGCGGGTCCACGTCGCACCGATCGTGCTCGGTGACGGTACGCCGCTGTTCGAGCGGACCACGCTGGACCCGATCCGGCTGGTGCCGCGCGAGACCACCAGCACGCGGCACGCGACCCATCTGACGTACGACGTACCTGACCGGGAGCAGCGATGACACAGGCGATCCTCGACGAGCGGGCGGCCGCGGTCATCGAGGCGAACAAGTACCTGGTGCTCGGGACAGTGGGCAGCGACGGACTGCCGTGGGTGACGCCGGTGTACTTCACGCCGGACGGGCACGACACGTTCTACTGGGTGTCATCACCGGACGCGCTGCACTCGCGCAACGTGGCCGAGCGCCCCGACGTCAGCATCGCGATCTTCGACTCCAGCGTGCCCATCGGCGGCGCGTCGGCGGTGTACTTCCGGGCTGAGGCCAGTCAGGTACCGGACGACGACTTGGAGCAGTGCGTGGCGCTGTACGCGGCGCGCTACCCGGAGCTGCGCGCGTACACGCTCGACGAACTCCACGACGACATCCGCCTGTACCGCGCCCGCCGTACGGCGTCCTGGGTGCTGGTGACCGGCCGCGACCCGGAGTACGGCACCGGCGTCGACTCGCGGCGCCCGGTCTGGAGCCGATGACCGGTTTGAATCGATGACCCGCTGACAGGCCATGCTTCCGGGGGACAGCATGCGTTGAGCGGAAGGCAGGAAGATGTCCGACTGGTGGGCCGAACGCCGGCAGAACCAGCAACTCGACGAACTCGCGAGCGAGATGTCGTACGCACGGCGCGAGACGTCCAGCCTGCGGTCGCAACTGTCTCAGATCCAGGGCAGCCTGCAGAGCCGGGTGGACAACCTGTCGCGGGCGTTCGACGCGTTCGTCGAGCTGTCCGACCTCCGCTACGAGGCCGCCGGCTTCGTCGACGCCGCGGAGCTGCGGCGCTACGCCACGCGCGTCCTGTCCGCGATGGCGTCCGGCACCGAGCTGCCCGAGCCCGCCAAGCCCGTCGCCCGGTACTGGTTGGGCCCCGCCACCGAGGCGCTGATCAGCCTGCGCGGCGAGAACCCCGACGAGCAGGCGATCAGTACCGCGATGGAGCTCGACCAGCGGCGTACGTCGACGTACCTCGCGCTGGCGCTGGCGGTACTCGGGGAGCGGCACCGGGTACGAACCGAGTGGGTGGACGTGGCGTTCGGTACGCCGGGTGCGGACGGCAGCCTGACCATCGTGCAGCGACTGCTGTGGACGACGGCAGCGCGCGGCGGCTTCGGCGCGGACGGGTTGGAGCTCGTCGTCAAGCGCCTGCAGTCCGCCGCCTCGCCGGACGGCGGGTGGCTGTCGCGGCTGGAACTGCGCGGTAGTTCGTCGGCGTCGACGGTCCCGGCGTTCAAGGCCTTGGACAAACAGCGGGAGGCCGTTCAGCGGCTCAGCCGGATCCGGGATGCCGTCGAGACCATCGTCGGCAACACCGAGGCGCGCGAACCCGACCCCGGCCTGAACTACCCCGAGCCCCGCAAGACCGACCAGCCCACCGACGAGAACACCGGCAAGTCCGGTCGTAGCGCCGCCGCTGACCCCGTGCCGGACCCGAACAGCCCGGCCGCCATTCTGCGCCTGCTGATCTCGGAGGGCAGCGAGCCGGAACGCGAGACGCTGGCGCGCATCGCCGTACTGCGGGCGCGGGTCACCGGTGGCAGCGAACCTGCCGTACAACTGCACGACAGCGCGGGCACGGTCGACGAACTGCTCACCCAAGACCTCGGCGTGTCCGCGGACGCGTACCTGTCAGCGGCGGCGCTGCGTGTCGTTGGCCCGTTCGTTCTGCCTGCCGTGGAGGGTGTCGCGCAGACGGCCGAGCTGCCCGGACCGGCACAGGTGACCGTCGACAGCGGTCGGCAGCAGGTCACCGTGCGGGCCGACGGTCCTGATCAGCTCGAGTTGGGCAAGGCAACGACGGCCCTCACCGCCTCCGGCGGCACCGTGACCGCCGGGCAGCGCGCTCTGCCGATCGTGGTACTGGCGGGTGGCGCTGTGGTCGCGGTCGGGCTCGGGTTGTTGTTGCACTGGTTCTGGATCGTGGTGGGGCTGGTGGTGATCGCGTTCGGCATCAACAGCTACGTATCGACGCGCCGCGCCATCGAGGCGGACCGTACGCGCGTCACCAACGAAATCACCGACCTCAACGACCGCTGCACCAAGGCCGCCACCGCCCTGGCCGAATACCACCAAAACACCACCACCCGCCGCGAAGCCATCACCCACGACCTAACCCAAATCCGCCACCAACTCACCACCTGACCCACCCCCAGTCCAAGTCGCCCCTTCGGCCGATCGCCGTTCCCTCTGGCCGGTTGTTCCGCTGGCCGGTCGCAGGACGGATGGCTGGGGGTATTGCGCGGATGGCTGGGGGTATTGCGCGGATGGCTGGGGGTATTGCGCGGATAGCTGGGTATTGCGCGGATGGCGGGTTGTAGCGGGTCAGCGGCACAACAAGGCGTCAGCGGCGACGACCACTTCGGCAACCGGAGACGGCGTACCGCTGGGTCAATACGCGCTCGACGGCCGGACGTTGGGGACAACGCGTGCATCCGTGGTGGGGTTGAACACCAACTGGTGGGCTCGCGGTGGTTATTACCTGTTCACACCCCCCGCGCACTGTCCACAGCCACCAGATGTGGCGCGAGGAGACGGCGGAGAGTGCGGGCAGGTGCCAGATGGCGGCGATCACCGGTTCGGCGAGGGACGGTACGGCGGACCGCTCGGCCGATGGGCTCTCGGTAACCGGCGAGCGGCGCTCGATGGGGACGAGGTGGTGGAGACAGCGCGGGCATCGGTGGTGGGGTTGAACACCAAATGGGGGGTTCGCGGTGGTTATTACCTGTTCAGAGCCCCTGCGCACTGTCTGCACCCACCAGATGTGGTGGGGTCGGCGGCTGCTGTTGGGCGCGTGTGTTGGGGGCGTGCGGGGCGTGTGGGTGGAAATGCGGCGGCCCCCGGTCGGCTGCTGGCAGGCAGCGGATCGGGGGCCGGCGGGTGGGGTCAGGACTTGCGCTTGGTTACTTCTTCGGTGGCGGCGGGGAGGACCTTGTGGAGGTCACCTACTACGCCGAAGTCGACCAGTTCGAAGATGGGGGCTTCGGGGTCCTTGTTGACCGCGACGATGGTCTTCGAGGTTTGCATGCCGGCGCGGTGCTGGATGGCGCCGGAGATGCCGGCGGCGACGTACAGCTGGGGGGACACGGTCTTGCCGGTCTGGCCGACCTGGTAGGCGTGCGGGTACCAGCCTGAGTCGACTGCGGCGCGGGAGGCGCCGACGGCGGCGCCGAGGGAATCGGCGAAGGCTTCGACGGGGCCGAAGTCACCACCGGTGCCGCGGCCGCCGGAGACGATGATCGCGGCCTCGGTGAGCTCGGGGCGGCCGGTGGCGGCGCGCGGCTTGGAGTCGGTGATCCGCGCAGTCTTGGCGGCGTCGGAAATCGTCACGTCGAACTCCTCGACCTCCGGCGAGGTCTCGGCGGCCTCGGGGGTGGCGGCGTTCGGCTTGACGGTGATGATCGGCGTGCCGTGGGTGACCTTGGCCTGCACGGTGTAGTTGCCGGCGAACACCGACTGCGTGGTGACCGGACCAGCACCGTCGCCGGCCTGGACGTCGACGGCGTCGGTGATCAGGCCGGACTCGAGCTTGATCGCGAGCCGGGCGGCGATCTCCTTGCCCTCGGCGTTCGACGAGATCAGGATCGCGGACGGCTCGACCTTGGCCGCGACCTGCTGTAGCGCCTCGGCCTTCGGCGCCACCAGGTACTGCGAGAGCTCCGGGTCGGACAGCGCGATCACCTTGGTCGCGCCGTACTGCCCGAGGGCCGGCAGCGCGTCCTGCACGCCGTCGCCGATGAAGACGGCGACCGGCTCGCCGAGGCGGCGGGCGATCGTGAGGAGCTCGGCGGTCGTCTTACGGACCGTGCCCGCGGTGTGGTCAACGAGAACCAGAACGTTCGACATTACTCAGCCGCTCCTCAGAGGAACTTGTTCGTGGACAGGAACTCGACGAGCTCGGCGGCCCCACTGCCGTCCTCGTCGGTGACGATGGTGCCTGCGGTCCGGGCCGGCCGGGCGGCCACCTCGACCACCTCGGTCCACGCGTTCGCGCCGCCGACCTGGTCGGGGGTGAGCTCGAGGTCGGCCAGCGACCAGGTCTCGACCGGCTTCTTCTTCGCGGCCATGATGCCCTTGAACGACGGGTACCGCGGCTCGTTGGCCTGGTCGGACACCGACAGCACCAGCGGCAACGTGCCCTCGATCGTCTCGCTCGCGGTGTCGCCGTCGCGGCGGATCCGGACGGTCTGCCCGTCGACGGTCACCTCCGAGCCCAGCGTCACGGCCGGCAGGCCGAGCCGCTCCGACACCATCGCCGGCACGACACCCATGCTGCCGTCGGTCGAGCCCATGCCGAACACGACCAGGTCGGCCTCGAGCTTGGCCAGCGCCTTCGCCAGGATCAGCGACGTGGCGACCGCGTCCGAGCCGTGGATCGCCTCGTCGACCACGTGCACGCCCGCGTCGGCGCCCATCTGCAGGCCCTTCTTCACTGCGTCGGCGGCCTGCTCGGGGCCGACCGTGAGCACGGTCACCTCGGCGTCGCCGGCCTCCTTCACGGTCAGCGCGGTCTCGACGGCGTACTCGTCCAGCTCGGACAGCAGCCCGTCGACACCGGCCCGATCCACCGTGTTGTCCTCCTCGCGGAAGCGGCGGTCCGCGGTGGCATCCGGCACGAACTTCGCGCAGACGACGATCTTCATAGCGTGTGGGACCCCTTCTGGTTAACGGTCGCTGCCAAGCCTGCCACGGATGTTACCCGCGAGAAACATGAGTCGCGTGCGAGTCCCATCACAGTCCCAGGGCCGGGCGCTACACCTTAGTCTGACCCAGGTGACCGAGACGTTACCGCTGACCGGTGAGAGGACCGCGCCGGGGATCTGGCACGAGAACTACTGGTTCGCCCGCCACGACGCCGCCTACCGCTGGATCACGGCCCACCTGCCGATCGGGACCGGCCGGGTCCTCGACGCCGGCTGCGGCGAGGGGTACGGCGCGGAGCTGCTCCGGCTGGCCGGGGCGAGCTCCGTGTTCGGTCTCGACTATGAAGATACGACGTTGCGGCATGTCCGCCGGGCTTATCCACAGGTCGATGTCGTGCGCGGCAATCTTGTCCAGACGCCCTTCACCGACGACGCTTTCGCGATCGTGACGTCCCTGCAGACGATCGAGCACCTGTGGGAGCAGCCGCGCTTCGTCGAAGAGTGCGCGCGCATCCTCGCGCCGCACGGCACGCTCGTCCTCAGTACACCGAACCGCCTGACGTTTCCGAGCGGCAACTGGTACCACACGCGCGAACTGACCGCCGCCGAGTTCACCGCACTGCTCGAACCGCACTTCACCGTGACGCAAGCACTCGGCCTGCACCACGGCGAACGGCTGACGTCCTGGGAGACGCAGTACGGCTCGTGTGTCGACGCTCAGCTCGCCACCGAGCACGACGCCTGGGACGACAACCTGGCCGGCCTGGTGCGCGGTACGACGTACGCCGACTTCGTGATCCGGCCGGGTGACCCGGGTGACCCGGGTGACCCGGGTGACTTGGACGAGTCGCTCGACCTCGTCCTCGTCGCCCGGCCGAAGGATCAGGTCGCCCGGCCGGAGAATGTCACGGCCTGACGATGCGCTCGAGGATCTTGCCGGCGATCAGGTAGACGAGCGCGGCGATCCCCCAGTTCACCAGCAGGGTGTTCTTCGCGGTCTCCAACCGGAACAGGTCCTTGAACGGGCCGACCAGCTCGTTGCCGCGTTCGAGGATCCAGCGCACGATCTCGTTGCTCTGGTTGGTCTGGTCGAGCGCGGTGAACAGCGCACCGAGCGCGAGCACCGCGGCGGCCAGCACCGCGACCAGCCAGATCAGTGACGCGATCAGGTTGCGCAGCTTCCGGACGCCCGAGCCGACCGAGCTCAGCGCCTGCTTACCCTTACCGGCCGCCGAACCCGAGACACTCCGGCCGGTCGCCTTCTTGTTGCCTGCGGCACCGGTCGGCTTGCCCGCGGCCGTGGTCGAAGCTCCCGTACCGGATGCCGAACTCGCGCCGGTCGGGGCGGCGGTCGCGTCCTTCGGCGCCGACCCGCCGGGGCTCGCGCCGGGCTGTGCATCGGGTGCGGCATCCTCCGAGCCGGCCGCATCCGACGTCGCGTTCTCGGCCGCCTTCTCCCGGGCGCGCTGCTCCGCGACGATCTCCGCGGCCGTCTTCGGCCGAACGGTCTTCGTCGCGGTCGTCGTCCCGGAGCCGCCACCGCTCGCACCGGCACCCGACACACCGGCACTCGCCACACCGGCACCGGCAGCACCAGCCGCGCCGGTGTCCGCTGCTGCACCGGTGCCGGAGGTTCTGGCGACCGGGTCCGGCCCGGCCTTCTCGTCCTGCGTACCCACGTCGTCCATCTCCTCAGCCGGGGTCCGTTGTTCGTTGGTCACCGCGGCAGCCGGCGGTCTCCTGCGCCGGCTGACCGGGACCGGGCGCGGCGACAGCCGGCGTCGCGCGCCTGCCACCGGAGCCACTGTCGTCCTGCCGTCCTCCGCACCGGCCGCCGCGGCGGGTACGTTCACGCCCTTGTCTGACTCGTTCGTTTCAAGCACTGGTTCCAACGTAGCGTCGCCGGGGATCGGATCGACCGCGCGAGCGCGCGTCGTGCTGATCGAGGCGTCGGCCGCGGCCTGGTCGAGCAGCGACCGGGCTCCGTCGTCGGCCCCGGTCCGGTCAGCCACGCTACTTCTCCTCTCCGATGCGCAAGCTCACCCGGTCGTGGGCGTCCGACCGGATGTGGGGGCCATAGTGCCCGACTGGTGAGTAACTTGAGAACCCCTCACGCTCTCTTTTTCACCATCTGCTTCTACCTCATCACCACCCGCATCCCCGGACGCCACGCGCCGCTCCGCAGTAGGCTTCTGATCCACAGCCTCCGCAGACGCCTCCTCGACCGACGGCTGAGCAACAGGCTGAGCAACAGGCGGCTTAAGAGCGCGGGCAACGGGCGGGGCCGCGGGCTGAGCGACCGGCCCGACCCCGGACTGGAGCAGCGCCGCCGTCCGGTCGTTGGCGTCGGCCAGCCCGGCCAGGTACTGACGCCGCTCGGCATCGGCCGCGTACCGCGCCGTCCGGTCCCCCACCACCTTGGCCGGCACCCCGGCCGCGATCGCGTACGCCGGAATGTTGCCCCGGGCAACGCTGTTCGCACCGATCACCGCACCACGGCCGATGTCCGTGCCCCGGGTGATCGTGACCTTCGTGGCCAGCCAGCAGTCCGGACCGACCCGGACCGGCGACTTCACCAGCCCCTGGTCCTTGATCGGCAGGTCGAGGTCGTCGGTCTTGTGGTCGAAGTCGCAGATGTAGGTGCCGTCCGCGATCAGCGTCGACGCACCGATCTCGATGTCCAGGTAGGTGTTGACCGTGACGTCGCGGGCGAACACGACCTTGTCGCCGATCCGCAGCGTGCCTTCGTGCGCCCGCAGCCGGGTCTCGTCACCGAGGTGCACCCATTTGCCGAGCACGATGCGGCCGTGCCCGGGCCGCGCCACGATCTCCAGCCGCTTGCCGAGGAACACGAAACCCTCGGTGATCACCTGCGGATGCCGCAGCCGGAACCAGGCGAACCGCCAGTAGCGCTTCAGGTAGTACGGCGTCCACGCCCGATGGCGCACCACCCAGCGCAGATTCGCCACCGTCAGCAACCGCATCGACACACCCTACTGCTCGCGCTACTTCTCGGCGGCGACGCCCGTGATCGAGACGTTGTAGTACAGCTCGTCCGGGACGACGGCCGACAGCACCTTGTCCACCTTGGACAGCTGCAACCACGACTTGTACGCGAACATCCGCCACCCGAACCCGAGCTTCTCCTCGGGTACGGCGGCCTCGAATGTGCGGATCGGCCAGCCGACCCACGCCGCGAGCAATTCCTCCGTCACGGTCTTGACGTCGACGGCACCCGCCCGGGTCGCCGTCCGTGCCAGCGTGTCGGGGTCGAACGTGTGCAGGTCGACGACCGCTTCGAGCGCCGCGGCCCGCGAGGACTCGTCGAGTTCGGCCTGCGGGCGCCGCCAGTTCGCCAGCGCGGGCAGCTTGGTGACGTTGGTGGTCGCCCACCACGTGAACCGGGACAGGCGCCGGGCCACGAAGTCGCCGTACCGCGTGGGCTCGCCGCAGATCACGAACCGCCCGCCCGGCTTCAGCACGCGCAGCATCTCGCGGAACGCGAGCTCGACGTCGGGGATGTGGTGGATGACGGCGTGCCCGATCACGAGGTCGAACGTGTTGTCGTCGTACGGCAGCTGCTCGGCGTCGGCGACCTTCCCCTCGATCTTGAAGCCGAGCGTCTTCGCGTTCCGCTTCGCCGCCTCGACCATGCCCGGGGACAGGTCGGTCACATGCGCCTCGTCGAGGACGCCGGCGAGCTTGAGGTTCAGCGTGAAGAAGCCGGTGCCGGCGCCGATCTCGAGCGTCTTGCCGTACGGCCGGCCCTGCGTGCCGGCGATCGCGGTGAAGCGGTCGCGGGCGTAGTCGACACAGCGTTCGTCGTACGAGATCGACCACTTCTCGTCGTACGTCGACGCCTCCCAGTCGTGGTACAGCACCTGGGCGAGCTTGTTGTCGTTCCAGGCCGCCTCGACGTCTTCGGCGGAGGCTGCGGGCTTCGAGGTTGCAGACATCAGATTCCCTTGAACTCGGCTTTGCCGGGGCCGTTCTCGACGAAGGACTTCATCCCGATCGCCCGGTCCTCGGTGGCGAACAGCGCCGCGAACTGCTGCCGCTCGATCTCCAGCCCGGTGGTCAGGTCGACACCGAGCCCGGAGTCGATCGACTCCTTGGCCGCGCGCAGCGCCATCGCCGCGCCGCGGGTGAACTGCGACGCCCAGGCCACCGCCTCGTCGTAGACCGACGCGGCCGGCACCACCTTGTCGACCAGACCGATCCGCAGCGACTCCTCGGCGTCCACGAATCGGCCGGTGTAGATCAGGTCCTTGGCCTTCGACGGGCCGATCAGCCGCGACAGCCGCTGGGTCCCGCCGGCGCCCGGGATGACGCCGAGCAGGATCTCCGGCTGGCCGAGCTTGGCGTCCTCGGCGGCGATCCGGTAGTCGGCGCAGAGCGCGAGTTCGCAGCCGCCGCCGAGCGCGTACCCGGTGATCGCGGCCACGGTCGGCTTCGGGATCGCGGCGACCGCGGACAGCGACGACTGCAGCGGACCGGAGCGCTTGGCCATGTCGGCGTACGACATGTCGGCCATCTCCTTGATGTCCGCGCCGGCCGCGAACACCCGCTCGCCGCCGTAGATCACCACCGCGCGGACCTCGTCGGACGCGGTCGCCTCGAGCGCGGCGGCCCGGATCTCCTCCTGGACCTGCACGTTCAGCGCGTTCATCTTCGGCCGATCCAACCGGATCGTGCCCACACCCTCACTCACGGTGAGGTTGACGAACTCGCCCATCACATCGCTCCTTCGGCTACCCACGGGTCACAACCCAGGGAACGGTACCGGATGCGGACGCCCAGCACTCACCAAACCCTACGGAGCAGGCCCGAACGGCCGTCGCCCAGCGTGGGTGGCGGCCGTCCGGGGAGGTTGGTGAGTGCTACACGTCCACCGCCTGGCCGGACGCTGCCGAGCGGCGCGCGGCGTCGACGATCTTCAGCGTGCGCAGGCCGACGTTGCCGTCGGGCTGCGGTACGACGGCCGGGGCCTGCCCCGGCGTCGCCGGACCGGAGGTGCGGACCGCGTCCAGGAACGTGTCGAGCATGGTCGCGTCCAGGTTGCCGCCGATGCCGAGGAACACCTCGCCGTCGGCGTCCGTCCCGCCGACATGCGTCACGAACGGCTCGATCTCGACGGATCCGTTGGTTCCGGTGACCTTCAGCGACACGCCGCCCCAAGTCGGGGCGTTGTCAGGGACGCTCCACGAGCAGTCGATCGTTGCCAGCAGCCCGTTGTCGTAGTTGATCGTCACCAGACCGCCGGTCTCGGTCTGCACACCTTTGTCCTGGTGCAGGATCCGGTTCGCGGCGGCGTACACGCGGGTCGCGTTCGCCCCGCCGGTGAGGCCGTCGATCAGGTCCGCGCAGTGCACGGTGTGGTCGACGAGCGCGCCGCCCCCGGCCAGCTTGGCGTCGACGAACCACTGCCGGGAGGCATACGGGATCTTGCCGTTGTTGGTGCCCAGAACGGCGAACACGTCGCCCAACCGGCCGGCCTCGACGTTCGCCCGCAGTTGCGCGTACGCCGGCGCGAACCGGACCGGGTACGCGATCATCAGGATCGTCCCGGCCGCCTCGCACGCCGCGAGCATCGCCTCGCCGTCGGCGACCTCGGTGGCCAGCGGCTTCTCGCACAGGACATGCGCACCGACCACTGCGGCCCGCTCGACCAGTGCGCGGTGATAGGCGTTCTCCGACGTCACGACGACGGCGTCGGGTCCCCAGGCGAACAGTTCGTCGTACGAGTCGACGTACGGGACGCCGAACTGCGCCGCGAACTCCGCGCCACGCGGACCGGGATCCGGTGCGCCGGCACCGTCGGGGTCGGCGGCCAGTACATCGATGTCGGGCATCGACGCGAGCAGATGCGCGTACGACGCCGCGTGCACGTGCGCGAACGACGCGATCGCAACCTTCAGACTCATGCCACAGCTCCCGTCGCAACGAAGGTCTTCATGTCGATCGGCTGACCGGACTCCATCGAGGCGCGGGCGGCTTCTGCCAGGTACACCGCGGTGGCGCCGTCGCCCGCGTGCACCCGGGCCTCCGGGCCGCCGCGCAGGCACACGGCGAACTCCCGCAGCTGGGTCAGGTAGGGGCTCTCCCCCAGCGCCGACTCCGGAATCAGCAGGTCGCCGCCGGTCGCGCCGTCCGTCAGCTCCTCCTTGTAGCCGGTGTTGCTGTCGGAGGCGAACTTCAGGACACCGGTCGATCCGGCGATCTGGAAGCCGGTCTGGAACGTCGTCCCGGTCGCTCCCCAGGTCGCGCGGCAGTGGCTGATCGCGCCGGATTCGTGCGTCAGCGTGACGTGCGCCGCCACATTCACCGGGCTGATGCCGTCGACGGTCGGCGGGTTCTGGACGGCGTACACGGTCGCGACCTCGCCGCACAGCCAGCGCGCCTGGTCGAGGTCGTGCACCATCAGGTCCATGATCACGCCGCCGGAGCGGTTCACCTCGCGGTACCAGCCGGCACCGGCCGGGGAGGACGCCTGCCGGTAGAACCGGGCCACCGCGACGTCGCCGATCCGTCCGGCCTGGATCGCGTCGTACGCCGCCTTGTACGCCGGGAAGAACCGCACCACGTGCGCCGGGTACAGTCGAACGCCGGCCTCCTGGGCCGCGTCGATGACTTCGTGCGAGTCGGCCGCGGTCAGCGTCAGCGGCTTCTCGCAAATGACGTTCTTGCCGGCCTTGATCGCGGCCAGCGTGATCTCCTTGTGCGTCTCCGTCGGCGTGACGATGTCGACGAACTCGGCCTCGGCCAGGGCCGCGTCCAGCGACGGCACGACCTCCAGCCCGAACTGCTCTGCCAGTTGTTCCGCGCCCTCGAGCGAATAGACCACGACGCGCGCGCCGCAGGCCTTCCAGGACGCGGCATGGACCCGCGAGATGTTGCCCGCGCCGATCAGACCGACGGTCAGACCGGCCAACTGTTCCGACATGTGTTCCCCTGAGGTGGGTAAATTAATAACGGTCCTTGCGTATCACTGCGCACAGACGTTCGCAAGCACCGTCTCACGAACACAACCACCTCATTGTCGTGAACGGAACTCAACCTGTGCAGAATGTCCCGGTGAAAGAAGCGATCGCCGCCCCGGATGCTACCGGCCCGTCCGTGGACACCGGTCCGCGTCCGGGCGCAGTGGTCCAGACCGATGGCACCACTTTCACGCTGTGGGCCCCGTCGGCCGAGCGGGTCGAGCTCGCACTGATCGCCGACGACGGCAGTCAACGGAACCTGGATCTGACCCACACCGGTGAATTCTGGACCGGGTTCGTCCCCGGCGTCGGCGCCGGCCAGCGGTACGGGTACCGCGTGCACGGACCGTTCGACCCGTCGCACGGACTCCGCTTCAACCCCTCCAAGCTGCTGCTCGACCCGTACGCGCGGGCGGTAGACGGTGAGCTCGACTACGCGAGCCCGGTCATCTACGACTCCTCCGACGCCGACTCGGCCGGCCATGTCCCGGTCGGTGTGGTGGTCGCGCCGTCCGATCCCCCGCCGCCGATCAGCCGTCCCGTGCACTGGGGCGAGACGGTCATCTACGAGTTGCACACGAAGGGCTTCACCCGGCTGCATCCCGACGTACCCGAGCACCAGCGCGGGACGTACGCCGGGCTCGCGCATCCGTCGGTCATCAACTATCTGACCGACCTGGGCGTGACGTCGGTCGAGTTGCTGCCGATCCACCATTTCCTGACCGAGCCGTCGATCGCCGCCCGCGGCCTGCCGAACTACTGGGGCTACAACCCGCTGAACTACTTCGCCCCGCACGCGCCGTACGCGTCGTCGGGTACGCGCGGCGAACAGGTCGCGGAGTTCAAGGCGATGGTCGCCGCGTTCCATGCCGCCGGCATCGAAGTGATCCTCGACGTGGTCTACAACCACACCGCCGAGGGCGGCTTCGACGGGCCGACGCTGAGCTTCCGCGGGATCGACAACCGCGCGTACTACCGGCTCTCGCACGGCGCCGCGATGTACGACGTGACCGGCACCGGCAACTCGATCGACACCTCGCATCCGCAGGTCCGGCGGCTCGTGATGGACTCGCTGCGGTACTGGGTCGAGGAGATGGGCGTCGACGGGTTCCGGTTCGACCTGGCCGTGACGCTGGTGCGCAACGAGCGGCACGAGGTCGACATCCCGGATCACCCGTTCCTGGCCGAGGTGGCCGCCGACCCGGTGCTCGGCCGGGTGAAGCTGATCGCCGAGCCGTGGGACATCGGCCCGTTCGGGTACCAGGTCGGCAACTTCGGGCCGCCGTGGTCGGAGTGGAACGGGAAGTTCCGCGACAGTGTGCGCGACGTCTGGCGGAACACCTCCGACGGCGTGAAGGACCTCGCGTACCGGCTGTCCGGGTCCAGTGATCTGTACGGCGACGACGGCCGCTACCCGTATGCGTCGATCAACTTCATCACCGCGCACGACGGGTTCACGCTGCGGGATCTGGTCAGCTACAACCACAAGCACAACGAGGCCAACCACGAGGACAACCGGGACGGTACCGACGACAACCGGTCCTGGAACTGCGGCGTCGAGGGCGAGACCGACGACCCGAACGTGATCGCGCTGCGCAAACGGCAGATGGCGAACCTGATGGCCACGCTGATCCTGTCCACCGGCGTACCGATGATCACCGCCGGCGACGAGTGCGGGCGCACGCAGCACGGCAACAACAACGCCTACTGCCAAGACAGCGAGATCTCCTGGTTCGACTGGTCACTGCCTGCGGTGTGGTCGGATCACCTGGAGTTGACGAAGAAGCTCCTGGCGCTGCGGGCGGCGCACCCGGCGCTGCGGCAGTGGCACTACTTCTCCGGGCAACCCGTCGTACCCGGTGGCCGTAAGGATCTGTCGTGGATCGCGCCGCACGGCGGTGAGATGACCGACGCGGACTGGTTCGACGGCAACCTGCGGACGATCGGCATGTTCCTGCGCGGCGATGCGCTGCGGGCCACCGACGCCGAGGGCAATCCGCTCACCGACAGCTCGTTCCTGCTCGCGTTGAACGCGACGCCGGAGATCCGCAACGTCGTCGTGCCGGATGCCTCGTGGGCGCCCGCGTACGAGGTCGTGCTGGACACGAGCAACAGCATGGTGACCGAGGTCGAGGCCGGCGCGACGGTGCCGCTGGCGCCACGCTGCCTGGTGCTGCTGCGCGCGCTTTAGTCACTCACTGCCTGAGCAGGCGCTCCAAACGGTTGAGCCTCTTGGCCCGGCGCACTCCGATCGGGACGATCGCCGCACGACCGGGGATGCGGATGCCGCCGGTCAGAGCGACGCGGGTACCGCCTCCCGTCTCTTTCCGCTTTACTCTGCCCCTGGGGCAGGGGGTGTGATGGTCACGTGTTGACGATCAGTGAGTTCGGGCGGCGGGCAGGGCTTTCGCAAAAGGCGCTGCGGCTGTACGACGTGTCGGGGCTGCTGGCGCCGGCGCAGGTCGATCCGGTCACCGGCTACCGGCGGTACGACGAGAGTCAGCTCGAGCGGGCGCGACGGATCAGCGTGCTGCGGCAGTTGGACATGCCGCTGACGACGATCGCCGATGTTCTGGCCGGGACCGACGAGGAGGCGCTGATCCGGCTCGACCGGTGGTGGTCCGCCGAGGAGGCGACCATGGCGTCGCGTCGCGCGACGCTGGCGTACCTGCGCGACCGGCTGACCCGGTCCGGTACGCCGGCCCTCGCGCCACGGCCGGTGCACACGCGCGCCGTACCGGCGACCAAGGTCGCCGCGATCCGGGTGGACACCGATCAGCAGCAGCTGGTCGGGAACATCGTGACCTGCACCGACGAGATCACGTCGTACCTGCGAACCGCCGGCGCGACCGAGACCGCCGGGTCCTGGGTGATCTACCACGGCGCGGTGACCCCGGAGGCCGAGGCGACGGTCGAGATCTGCGTGCCGTTCGACGGGCTCGTCGATCCGTTCGGGCGGATCGGGATCCGGGTCGAGCCCGCGCACCGCGAGGCGTACTGCACGATCACGATGGACGAGTGCGCCTATCCGCGGATCATGCTCGCGTACGACCTGGTGTTCGACTGGGCGCGCGCCGCCGGCCTGCCCGACGCGGGCCCGCCGCGCGAGGTCTACCGCTCGGACTGCCAGCTCCTCCCCCGCGACGAACCGGCCGTCGACATCGCACTGCCCCTGCTCGAGAGGAACACCTGATGAACTACGCGCTGCAGACCCGCTTCAGCGACCCCGGCCCGTACGCCGAGCTGTACGACGCACTGCCGGACGACGTCGACGAGATCGCTGCCGCGGTCCGGAACCTGATCGTCCACTACCGCGCCGGCGGGATCCAGCTCACCGATGAGCACCTCGCGGAGATCGACAACCGCTGGGTGTCGGCGATTCTCGCCACCGACCAGAAACGCAACGGCACCCCGCTCACCGCGCCGCGCGAACCCGTCGACCGGGTTGCGGGCTGCTGCCGGGACCACACACTGACGTTCGTGTCGATCCTGCGGCACAAGGGGATTCCGGCGCGCAGCCGGGTCGGGTTCGCGCGCTACTTCGCCGCGGAGTTCAACCACGACCACGTGGTCGCGGAGTACCTCGACGGCGACCGCTGGCGGATGATCGACCCAGAGCTCGAGCCCGGCGACCCGCAGTGGGACTTCGACGTCACCGACCTGCCGCGCGGCCCGTTCCTGTCCGCCGCCGAGGTCTGGCGCGGGTTCCGGGCCGGCGAACTCGACGGCGACAGTTTCGGCGCCGACCCGAACCCGGACCTGCCGCTGAAGCTGCACGGCGGCTGGTTCATCCGCAACTACGTGCATTACCAGCTCGCCCACCTGAACGGCGACGAACTGCTGCTGTGGGACAACTGGGGCGCGATGACCGACACCCTGGACGGCGCCGACCTCGACCTCACCGACCAGATCGCCGACCTGATGATTGCCTCCGACAACGGTGACGAGACCGCCACCGAACAGGTCAACGACCGCTACCGCACCGACCCCGCCCTGACCTTCACCGGCCGCTCCTACGTCACCTCCCCCGCCGGAGGCCCGTACGCCTGGCACGACCTGTACTAGCGCCTCGGAGGCCGGCGGCGACCTGACGTCACCTGCGGCGGTAGACCAGGAGTTCGGTGCGGCCGCCGCTGAGGGGGACGAAGCGGCTGCCTTCGAGTTCGAGGTTGCGTTGCGCGAGGAAGTCGGTCAGCCAGGCGCGCGGGGCGACGGAGTAGATCGACATCCGGTGCGGTTCGGTCAGCCAGACCTTGGTGGTGGAATCGTCCAGGCAGTCGTCGGTGATCAGGTCGAACGCCACCACGCCGCCCGGCCGCACCACGCGCGCCATCTCGTCGACGTACCCGAGCGCGGTCACGAACGGAATGTAGCCGAGCAGTTTGTGCGTGTGAACGAGATCCACCGAGGCGGACGGTGTCGGCGCGAGCGTATGGCCGTCGGTCGGCCGGAACGTCAGCGTCGGCAGTTCACCACGAAGGTAGCGGATCCAGTCGCTCGCGGTCTCGTACACCTCGTACCAGCTCGGCTGGACGGCGGCCTGGACGCGCGCCGTGTAGCGCCCGGATCCGGGGCCGATCTCGCAGACCCTGTCGACGGTGTCGGGCGTGAGGTGGCCGATCTCCAGCAAGGCATCCACGGTCGCGGCGGTGGCACCCGGCTCCGCGCTGTAGCTGTCGAGGAAGTCGCCGACGGACTTACCGGCCTTCGCGGCCTGCTTGATGGTCCTGCGGGCCGGCAGGAACGGGCTGATCGCCGGGTCCGTGCTGTGGCCGCGCACGACCTGAAAACCCGTCGGCCGCAACGCCCGATTGACGGCGACTTGCACCGCATGCTGAACAGACATCGGCCCCCCAATGAGCAGATCGCGCAAGTTCCCCCCTGCGCGTTCCCCCCATCATGCATGCCGTACGCCGACTGTCCACGTCTCCACCGCAACTATCACTGCCTGTTCGAATCTGCTCGCCGTCCGCACCCGAAACCCCTGTCCTTGCAGGAGATTCCCGCAACGCATCGTTGCACCAGGCAACCACAGCGTCGCCGTTGCGCGCCGTCCGGTGTCCGTTGCACCCAGCAACACAGCACAAAACACCCCCGCCTGGTGAGGCAGGCGGGGGTGTGTCTTTTGTGGGTGGGGCTCAGAACTCCGAGCCGGCGGGAAGGTCCGGGGTTTCCGGGTCCTCGGGGTCCGACGGACCGGCGGCGAGGCCGAGTTCGGCGGGGCTGGCGAGGCCGGCGTGGTTCGGAACGACGCGGACCGTGTAACCGAACGGGCCGGTGCGGTCGAGTTTGAGTTCGCCCTCGTACCGGTGCCGGTTGCCCTCGTACGTCTCGGCCTGGGTCAGCGCCGTCCGTGCCGGGTCGGTGATCTCGTCGTTGGCGTCGACGCGGCCGTGCAGGACCTCGACACAGATGTCCGACGGATCCAGGTCGCCCAGTGCGGCGAACGCACGAATACCGACGGTCGTGCCGAGCTGCGGTACGTCGCCGAGGCCCTGCAGCTCCACGTGGTCGACGCGGATCTGCGGCCAGGCCGCCCGAACCTTCGCCTTCCAAGCGGCCAAATCGCGCGCACCGTCGTACGTCGAGTTGAGCGCGCGCGACGACTGCGCGGCGGGCACGTACAACTGCTCGACGTAGTCGCGCACCATCCGGGTCGCGAGCACCTTCGGCCCGAGCTCCTTGATCGTGTGCCGCAGCATCTCGATCCAGCGGGTCGGGACGTCACCGTCGTAGAAGCGCGGCGCGACCTGCTTCTCGATCAGGTCGTAGAGCGCGTGCGCCTCGAGGTCGTCGCGCCGGTCGGTGTCCTCGATGCCTTCGGCGGACGGGATCGCCCAGCCGAACTCGTCGTCGTACCACTCGTCCCACCACCCGTCGCGGATGGACAGGTTGAGCGCACCGTTCAGCGCCGCCTTCATACCGGACGTGCCGCACGCCTCGTACGGACGCAGCGGGTTGTTCAGCCAGACGTCGCATCCGGGGTACATCGGCTGCGCGAGCGCGATGTCGTAGTCGGGGACGAACACGATCCGGTGCCGCACCTCGGGGTCGTCGGCGAACCGGACCATCTCCTGGATGAGCTTCTTGCCACCCTCGTCGTGCGGGTGCGCCTTGCCGGCGATGACGATCTGCACCGGACGCTCCGGGTGCAGCAGCAGCGCCTTGAGCCGCTCCGGGTCGCGCAGCATCAGCGTCAGCCGCTTGTACGACGGGACGCGCCGAGCGAAGCCCATCGTGAGCACGTCCGGGTCGAGGATCGAGTCGACCCAGCCGAGCTCGGCCTCGCTGGCACCGCGGTTCAGCCAGGACTGGCGCACCCGGGCGCGGGTGTCGTCGATGAACCGCTGCCGGAGCAGCCGCTTGGTCTCCCAGATCTGCGCGTCGGTGGTCTTGTCCAGACCCTCGAAGACCTCGTCACCCTCGGTCGTGTAGTTGGCGTAGGTGAGGTCGTGGATCTCCCGCGCCACCCAGGTCGGCGCGTGCACACCGTTGGTGATCGAGGTGATCGGCACGTCCACCGGGTCGAAGCTCGGCCACAGACCGGCGAACATGCCGCGGCTGACGACACCGTGCAGCTTCGACACGCCGTTCGCGCGCTGGGCGAGCCGCAGGCCCATGATCGCCATGTTGAACAGCGCCGGGTCGCCGCCCTCGAAGTCCTCGGCACCCAGCGACAGGATCCGGTCGACCGGCACCTCGGGACCGAACACGTCGGGCGAGAAGTGCTGCTGGATCAGCTCGACCGGGAACCGGTCGATACCGGCGGGCACCGGGGTGTGCGTGGTGAACACGGTGCCGCCGCGGTTGACCTCGAGCGCGGTGTCGAAGTCGAGGTCCTTCTCCGCGGCGAGTTCGCGGATCCGCTCGATGCCGAGGAATCCCGCGTGGCCCTCATTGGTGTGGAAGACCTCGGGCGCCGCGTGGCCGGTGATCCGGCAGTACGTACGGACCGCGCGGACACCGCCGACGCCGAGCAGCAGCTCCTGGAGCAGGCGGTGCTCGGTCGACCCGCCGTACAGCCGGTCGGTGACCTCGCGCTCGGAGGGCTCGTTCTCCTCCATGTCGGAGTCGAGCATCAGCAGCGGCACGCGGCCGACCTGGGCGACCCAGATCTGCGCGCGCAGCTCCCGGTTGCCGGGCAGGTTCAGCGTCACGGTCGCCGGCGCGCCGCCTTCCTCGCGGAGCAGGCTGATCGGCAGGCCGTCCGGGTCCACCAGCGGGTACCGCTCCTGCTGCCAGCCCTCGGCGTTCAGCGACTGCGAGAAGTACCCGTGGCGGTACAGCAGGCCGACGCCGATCAGCGGTACGCCGAGGTCGCTGGCCGCCTTCAGGTGGTCACCGGCGAGGATGCCGAGACCGCCGGAGTACTGCGGCAGCACGTGGGTGATGCCGAACTCCGGGGAGAAGTAGGCGACCGCGTCGAGCGGCGAACCACCCGCGGTCTGGAACCACCGGTCTTCGGTCACGTAGCTGTCCAGGTCGGCTACCGCGAGTTCGAGCCGGCGCCGGAAAGCGTGGTCGTTGGCCAGCTCGTCGAGCCGGGCCGCCGGTACCTCGCCGAGCAGCTTGACCGGGTCACCGCCGGTGCTCCGCCACAGCTGCGGGTCGACGGCCTCGAAGACGTCCTGCGTCTCCGGGTGCCAGGCCCAGCGGAGGTTGTTCACCAGGGTGCCCAGGCCGGTCAGCGGCTCGGGCAGGACAGGGCGGACGGAGAATCGTCGTATCGCTCGCACCGGGACACCGTACAAGCCCTGAGGGCGCCAGACACCCCCGGGATGCATCGATCTTGCAACGCGAGCAAGATTTTGCAGCGCCGTGTGCCACGGACAGGTGGTGGGAACCGATAACGTCAGACCTGTAGTTCTCGCCATTCGACCAGGGAGTTCATCCACGCCATGACTGGGCGCATCCCGATCACCGACGTCAGCCCGACCGTCGACGCCGGAGCGTATCCGGCCAAGGCCGCGGTCGGCGAGACGTTCACCATCGCGGCCACGGTCTTCCGGGAAGGTCATGACGCGGTGAACGCAAACGTCGTACTGACCTCCCCGTCGGGACAGACCAGGCGGATGCTGATGACCCCGGTCGGTCAGGGCACCGACCGCTGGACCGTCGACGTGACGCTGCAGGAGCAGGGCGCGTGGACGTTCGCGATCGAGGGCTGGAGCGACCCGTACGGGACGTGGCGGCACAACGCCGAGATCAAGATTCCGGCCGGGATCGACGTCGACCTGATGTTCGCCGAGGGCGCAGCCTTCTTCGACCGCGCGGCGGCCGGCGTGCCGCCTGCGGTGCGTGCGGACCGCAGTACGTTGAGCGACGCGGCGCGGGCGCTGGCGAACTCCGCCCTGCCGCCGGAGGCACGGCTGGCCGCGGGCATCTCCCCGCAGGTCCGCGCCGCCCTCGGCCGGTACCCGGTGCGGGAGCTGATCACGTCCTCGGAGACGTACCCGGTGTGGGTCGACCGCAGCCGTGCGCTGTACGGCAGCTGGTACGAGTTCTTCCCGCGCTCCGAGGGCGCGAAGTACGACGAAGAGACCGGGACGTGGACGTCCGGCACCTTCCGGACCGCGGCGCAACGGCTCGAGGCGGTCGCGAAGATGGGCTTCGACATCCTGTACCTGCCGCCGATCCATCCGATCGGTCACTCGTTCCGCAAGGGCCCGAACAACACCCTCGACCCGAAGCCGGGCGACCCCGGCTCGCCCTGGGCGATCGGCTCCGAGGAGGGCGGCCACGACGCGATCCACCCCGAGCTCGGCACCTTCGAGGACTTCGAGTACTTCGTCGGCCGCGCCCGCGAGCTCGGCCTCGAGGTCGCGATCGACCTCGCCCTGCAGGCCTCGCCGGACCACCCGTGGGTGAAGGAGCACCCGAAGTGGTTCTCGGTCCGCGCCGACGGCTCGATCGCGTACGCCGAGAACCCGCCGAAGAAGTACCAGGACATCTACCCGATCAACTTCGACAACGACCCTGAAGGCATCTACGCCGAGGTACTGCGGATCGTGAAGCTGTGGATCTCCAAGGGCGTCACGGTGTTCCGCGTCGACAACCCGCACACCAAGCCGGTCAACTTCTGGGAGTACCTGCTCGGCGAGATCCGCAAGACCGACCCGGACGTGGTGTTCCTGTCCGAGGCGTTCACCCGGCGGCCGATGATGCGGGAGCTGGCGAAGGTCGGGTTCCACCAGTCGTACACGTACTTCACCTGGCGCAACGAGAAGTGGGAGCTCGAGGAGTACCTGGAGGAGCTCACGAAGGAGACCGCGCACTTCCTGCGGCCGAACTTCTTCGTCAACACGCCGGACATCCTGACCGCGTACCTGCAGTACGGCGGACCGGGCGCGTTCAAGATCCGCGCCGCGATCGCGTCCACGTCGTCGCCGTCGTGGGGCGTGTACGCCGGGTACGAGCTGTTCGAGCACGTCGCGCTGCGGCCCGGCTCGGAGGAGTACCTGGACACCGAGAAGTTCCAGTTCCGCCCGCGCGACTGGGAGGCGGCCGAGCGTGAGGGCCGCACGCTGGCGCCGTACCTGACGCTGCTCAACAACATCCGCCGCCGGCACCCGGCGCTGCAGCAACTGCGCAACCTCACGCTGCACAACGTCGAGGACGACGCGATCATGTGCTACTCCAAGCGCGCCACTGCCCCCGACGGGCACAGCGACACCGTCATCGTCGTCGTCAACACCGACCCGCATTCGGTCCGCGAGTCGATGGTCCACCTCGACATGCCCGCGCTCGGCATGCGCCCCGAGGACACCTTCACCGTGTACGACGAGATCACCGGTCAGACGTGGCGCTGGGGCCAGAGCAACTACGTCCGCCTGGACCCCAACGGCGACCCCGCCCACGTCCTGGCCGTCCGCCGCGGCCAGGCCTGACCCACGCCAGGCGCCCGAGCCGCCGCCTGCCGCGCGGCAGGTGGCGGCTCTTGCCGTGCGGTGCACCGCTGACTTTGTGCACCAGATCCGTACTTTTGCGGCGTCGAAGTACGGATCTGGTGCACAAAGTCGCCCGGGCGGGGGCGTCGCGCGGCCCCGCGGCTTGCGAGGAGAGGTCAGAGGGGGACGGTTTCCGGGTACTTCAGGCCGGCGCCGGTGTTCAACGCGACGACCTGCTCGTCGGGGCGGACCCAGCCGGACTCGCGGAGCCGGCGGAGGGCGGCGAAGTTGGCGGCGCCTTCGGGGCAGATGAAGGTACCTTCGAGGCGGGCGACCAGGTGCTGCTCGGCCAGAATGTCCGCGTCGTCCACGGCCACCGCGCACCCGCCGGTGTCCGCCAAGGCCTCCAGCACGAGGAAGTCCCCGAGGGCCTTGGGCACGGTGATGCCGAAGGCAACGGTCTGGGCGTCGGGCCAGGGCTCGCTCTCCGGCAGGCCCTTCTCCCAGGCCCGCACGATCGGCGCGCATCCGGTCGACTGCACGGCGACCAACCGAGGCAGCGGCCCCGTGATCCAGCCCCAGGCGAGCAGCTCGGTCAGCGCCTTCCAGATCCCGATGATCCCCACCCCGCCACCTGTCGGGTACAGGATCACGTCCGGCAGCTTCCACCCGAGCTGCTCCGCGATCTCCAGCCCCATCGTCTTCTTGCCTTCGATCCGATAGGGCTCCTTCAGCGTCGACGCGTCGAAGTACCCGGGCTGCTCGCGCACGTACGCCGCCGCGTCCCCGATCAACCCGTCGATCAACTGCAACCGCGCGCCGACCGCGGTCACCTCCCGCCGGCAGATCTCCGGCGCGGCGAGCGGCATCGCGATCAGCGCCTCCATCCCGGCGCGGGCGGCGTACGTCGCCCACGCGGACCCGGCGTTCCCGTTGGTCGGCATCGCGATCTTCCGTACGCCGACCTCGTAGGCGCGCGATACGCCGACGGCCGCACCGCGTGCCTTGAAGCTGCCGGTCGGGATGAGCCCCTCGTCCTTCATCAGCAGGCGATCCAGCCCGAGCTCGGCGCCGTACCGGGACAGCGGCAGCAGCGGCGTCATCCCCTCCCCCAGCGTCACCACGTTCTCCGGCGACCGCACCGGCAGCAGCTCGTGGTAGCGCCACAGGTCCGGCGCGCGCGACGCCAGCTCCCCCGGGCCCACAGCGGGTACGTCGTACCGCGCGAGCAGCGGCGAGCCGCAGGGGCAGAGGCCGATGATCTGGTCGGCGTCGTGGGTGGCGCCGCAGCGGGGACAATCGAGGTGGCTCAGCGCAGAGAAGGTCACATCCGGAAAGCTACCCCGCGCGCAGATCGGTGATCAGCGGGCGCCGCCGATCGGACAGCCGGAACCCGATCCCCCGGACGGCGTCGATCGTCACCGTGGTGCCGAGCTCTTCGAGCTTGCGGCGCAGGCGCTTGACCACCGAGTGCACGTCGGCGGTGCCACGGACCTCGCGATCGCGCCACACCGTCTGGTGCAGAGCGTCGTACGACCAGACCCGCAGCGGCGTCGACATCAACCGGCCCAGCAGCTCCTGCTCGAGGTCGGTCAGCGGGATCTCGCGGTCGCGGAAACGCGCCACCGAACGGCCCCGGTCGATCGTGAGAACCTCGGCGTCGGGATCGGCACCGGCCGCCCGGGCGGCGGCGTCGGTGTCGACGGCCTCAGGCTCCGGGGGCTCGGGCCGGTCCGGGACTGCGGGTGGCGGCTGGTGGGCGGGAACGAGTAGCCGGCGGAGTTCGTCCAGCGTGGAGACCAGCAGCAGCGGTGCGACGTCGTCGACGAGTTCGGCGAGCCGGACGCGCTGTTCCGGCGAGGCGGCGACCGCGATCAGCAGCGGGAAGGTCTCTGGCAGATCGGCGTCCGTTGGGGCGGGTTCACGGGCGGTGACCATCTAGTCACGATGTCAACATCTGCCTGGGATCGTCAACGGACCGCCAAGGTTTGCCCAGCTTGCCCAGATTCGTACGACAGCTAGTCACATCTTGCTCACGAAGTGTGCTTGTTACCACGTTGTTCTGACACATAGATTCCTCGTCAGGCTTGCGGTGTCACATGCCGCGACCTGGGGGGCACGCACGGTGAGCCCTCCTGCAGCAGATGACTCGGGGGAGTCGACTCGGGGTCTTTCAAGTGAGGGGCTGCAGAGATGTCACATCAACGAAAGGGACTCGCCAGATCTCTGGTGGGTGCCCTGGCGACGGTGGCCGTACTGGCCACAGGGATGGCCGCCGCCGGCCAGGCCCAAGCGTCACCGCCCACGAAACCGGAGGCCACGCCGGCCGCCAAGATCAAGCCGGAACTGCTGGACAAACTCAACGGCAAGAACGCCAAGTCCGCGACCGACTACTGGGTCCGGTTCGCCGACAAGGCCGATCTGAGCGCCGCCGGCAAGATCACCGACTGGAACGAGCGCGGTACGGCGGTCGCCGCCGCGCTGAAGAAGACGGCCGCGGCCAGCCAGGCGAAGGTCCGCGCCGAACTGGACGCGCAGAAGGTGAAGTACAAGACCTTCTGGGGCACCAACGCGATCCGCATCGAGAGCGGTTCGCTCAAGCTCGCCCAGAGCCTCGCCAACCACACCGAGGTCGAGGGCCTCTACGCCCCCGCCCAGGTCGAGATACCGAAGGTCACGCCCGGCCAGCAGGAGAAAGCTGTCCAGGCGGTCGAGTGGGGTATCGCGAACATCAAGGCGAACCAGGTCTGGTCGCAGTACGGCGACAAGGGCGAGGGCATCGTCATCGCGAACATCGACACCGGTGTGCAGTACGACCACCCGGCGCTGGTGAACCAGTACCGCGGCAACAACGGTGACGGCACCTTCGACCACAACTACAACTGGTTCGACGCGGCCGGCACCTCGCCGACCCAGCCGTCCGACAACAACGGCCACGGCACCCACACGATGGGCACCATGGTCGGCGACGACGGCGCGGGCAACCAGATCGGTGTCGCCCCGGGCACGAAGTGGATCGCAGCGAACGGCTGCTGCCCGAGTGACGCCGCGCTGATCGAATCCGGCGAGTGGATGCTCGAGCCGACCGACCTGAACGGGCAGAACCCGGACGCGTCGAAGCGGCCGAACATCATCAACAACTCGTGGGGTTCGACGCTGCCGTCGAACGACCCGTTCATGGAGGACATCACCCTGGCCTGGACCGCGTCCGGGATCTTCGGTGCGTTCGCCAACGGCAACAGCGGCTCGGCCTGCCAGACCAGCGGCTCGCCGGGCAGCCTGACGAGCAACTACTCGGCGGGCGCCTACGACATCAACAACAACATCGCGTCGTTCTCCGGCCGCGGTGCGGGTCAGAACGGCACCATCAAGCCGAACATCTCGGCCCCGGGTGTCAACGTCCGCTCCAGCCTGCCGGGCAGCACCTACGGCGCGTTCAACGGTACGTCGATGGCCACGCCGCACCTGGCTGCCGCCATCGCGCTGCTGTGGTCCGCCTCACCGTCGCTCAAGGACGACGTCACGGCGACGCGGGCGCTGCTGAACACGACCGCGATCGACACGCCGAACAGCCAGTGCGGCGGCACCGACGCGAACAACAACGTGTTCGGTGAGGGTCGCCTGGACGCGCTCGCGCTGCTGGACGCGGCGCCGGTCGGTGAGACCGGCACGCTGTCCGGCACCGTCACCTCCGCCGCCGACGGCGCCCCGCTGGCCGGTGCCAGCGTGACCGTCACGGCCGAGGGTCAGCCCGACAAGACGCTGACCACCGGCAGCAACGGCACATTCTCGTCGGTGCTGCAGGCCGGCGACTACAACCTGACGGTCGCGTCCTTCGGGTACAAGACCCAGACCGCCACCGTCACCATCACCACCGGCGACACCACCACCAAGAGCTTCGCCCTGGAGAGCACTCCGCAGGTGAGCGTCGGTGGCACCGTCACGGACGGCTCCGGCCACGGCTGGCCGCTGTACGCGAAGGTGTCGGTGGAGGGCCCGGGCGGTGTGTTCGACTACACCACCCCGAGCAACGGCCGGTACAGCCTGAAGGTCCCGTCCGGGGCGGCGTACACGCTCAAGGTCGAGGCCAAGTACCCGGGTTACCAGACGGTCAGCCAGCCGATCACGGTCGGCAGCGGCAACCTGACCAAGAACATCGCGGTCCCGGCCGACGCCACCTCCTGCACCACCGCGCCCGGTTACAAGTGGGGCTCGGACGGCGTCTACGAGACCTTCGACACCACGTCCGCGCCGGCAGGCTGGACCGTGGAGGACAACAAGGGCAACGGGCAGGTCTGGGTGTTCGACAACCCGGGCAACCGGGCCAACCTGGCCGGTGGCAGCGGCAACTTCGCGATCATCGACAGCGACCGCTACGGCGGCGCGGGCCAGCAGGACTCCTCGCTCGTCAGCCCGGTCGTGGACCTGAGCTCGGTCACCGCCCCGGTGATCCGGTTCAACCAGGACCTGAACTACCTGAGCGGTGAGAAGGCCGACGTCGACCTGTCGATCGACGGCGGCGAGACCTGGACCACCGTGCTCAACCAGGCCACGGACGTCCGTGGCGTCAAGGAGATCGCCATTCCGGAGGCGGCCGGCAAGTCCGCGGTCAAGGTCCGGTTCCACTACTACGACGCCTCGTACGAGTGGTGGTGGCAGGTCGACAACGTCCTGATCGGTTCGGAGGTCACCTGTGAGCCGACCGGCGGCGGCATCGTCGTCGGCAACGTCAAGGACGCCAACGCCAACGGGTTCGTGAACGGCGCGGTCGTCACCCGTGACGGCAGCACCGAGTCCGCGACCACCGCGGCGACGCCGGAGGACACCGCCCTCGCGGACGGCTTCTACTGGCTGTACTCGTCGGCCGACGGCGACCAGGGCTTCACCGCCAAGGCCGGCAACTACGTCGACGCGACCGCCACCGTCGGGGTCGAGGCCGACTGGACCAGCACCGCCGACTTCAGCCTGCAGGCCGGTCAGCTGACCGTCACCCCGGGCGCGGTCAGCGGCAGCCTGAAGCTGCCGACCGGCAAGGTCACCAAGTCGTTCACCGTCAAGAACACCGGTGGCGCGCCGGTGGACGTCAAGTTCGGCGAGAAGGACAACGGCTTCGTCCTGCAGAACGCGAACGGCAGCACCACCACCAAGGCCCAGGTGGAGCACGGGCCCGGCGCCCCGCTGCAGCGGATCGCCGTGAACACCTCGTTCGCCCGGATGCTGTCGGGCAAGACCGGCACCGCGCCGGTCGCCGCGAAGCCGATGGCGGCTCCGTGGGCCGACATCGCCGACTACCCGGCGACCGTGATGGACAACCGAGTGGTCAACGTCGACGGCAAGATCTACTCGATCGCCGGCGGCAACGGCTCCGCGTCGACCGGGAACAGCTACGTGTACGACCCGGCCTCGCTCGCCTGGACCGCGATCGCCCCGCTGCCGGGCGCTCGTAACGCCATCACGGTCGGTGTGATCGACGGCAAGATCATCGCCAGCTCCGGCTGGGGATCGTCCGGCCCGGCGCCGGAGACCTGGTCGTACGACCCGGCCGCCAACGCCTGGACCGCCGTGGCCGCCAACCCGGCCCCGCGGGCCGCTGCCGGACAGGCCGTGCTCGACGGCAAGCTGTACGCCGTCGGCGGCTGCACCACCTCGGGCTGCACCCCGATGAGCAACACCGTGGTGCGGTACGACCCGACGGCCGACGCCTGGGAGACGCTGGCGAACTACCCGCAGTCAGTCGCGTTCGCGTCCTGCGGCGCCATCGACGGCAAGCTGTACTGCGCCGGCGGTAACGACAGCGTGAACTCGCTGAAGTCGGCATACGTCTACGACCCGGGTGCGGACTCGTGGACGGCCATCGCGGACGCTCCGGCGGACCACTGGGCGGCGTCGTACGCCGTCGCCGGCGGCAAGCTGCTGATCGTCGGCGGTGTCCAGGCCGGTGCGGTCACCAACGCCGGGTTCTCCTACGACCCGTCGGCGGAGACCTGGTCGGCGCTGCCGAACGCCAACCTGCCGCGGTACCGCGGTGGTGCGGCGTGCGGCTTCTACAAGATCGGTGGTTCGTCCGGTGGCTTCACCGCCACGGTGGACAGCGAGGCCCTGCCGGGTCTCGAGGACTGCTCCGAGTCGTCGGCCGACGTGAGCTGGCTGTCGATCGACAAGACCGAGGCCACGCTGGCCCCGGGACAGTCGACGACCGTCAAGGTCACGCTGACCGCGAACGTCGACCAGCCCGGCACCTACAACGGTGGCGTCACGATCGGCGAGAACACCCCCTACTCGGTCGCTCCGGTCGCCGTGACGATGACCGTCACGCCGCCCAACACCTGGAGCAAGCTGCAGGGCACCGTCACGGGCGTCAGCTCGTCCGGCGCCTCCGCCGCCCTCCCGGGTGCGATCGTGCAGGTGGACTCGTGGGCGCAGTCCTACACCTTCATCACCGACAAGGACGGCGGCTACGCCTACTGGCTGGACCGCCGCAACAACCCGCTCACCCTGATCGCCGCGAAGGACGGCTACAAGCCTCAGACGCGCACCACGAGGCTGCTGAACGGTGAGCCCGTCACCGAGGACTTCGCACTGAAGTCCATCAAGTGACGTCCCTCGAGTAAGGACAAGTAAGCAGTAGGTGGCAAAAGGCCGGCCCCGGACGAGAGTCCGGGGCCGGTCGCTTTGTGTGAGCTGTTGGTACGGCGTGGTCGTACAGCTACTGCTACGGCTGCTACAGCGGCTGTAGCACCTGTAGCGGCCGTAGCAGCTGTAGCAGCTGTCAGGGCGTCGGGAGGAGGTGGAAGCCGACGCCGCGGACGGCGTGGATGGTGACGGTGGCTCCCAGGCTGGCCAGCTTCTGGCGGAGGCGCTTGACCACCGAGTGGATGTGCGAGCCGTGACCGAGGTGTTCGTTGCCCCAGACCGCGTGGTGCAGCCGCTGGTACGTCCAGACCCGGCCGGGCTCCGCAACGAGACAACGCAGGAAGTCGTGCTCCAGCCGGGTCAACGGCATTTCACGGTCCTTCCACCGGACAACGCGGCGGTGGCCGTCCAACGCCAGTCCGTCGACCGGCTCCGGCTCTTTGACCGCCTGCATGCGGCGCTGGGCAGTCAGTGCCGTCGGCACCGACACGGCAGCGCTGGGAGCCACCGAGACACCGGTGAGCTCCAGGAACGCCCGTGCCTGCTCGGCGTTGGACACCAGCAGCAGCGCGTCGGCCTCACCGAGCAGACGGGCCAGCTGGACGCGCTCGGCCCGGGTTGCGGCCACGCCGATGATCAGGGACGCCTCGGACGCTTTCTCCGCTGCGGTACCCGCCCCGGACCTGTCAGCTTCCGACCTGCCAACTCCCGACTGATCAGCCATCGCCAACACAGCAAGCCCCTCCCAGTTGAACCGGCCCGCCACAAGTACTCTTCACGGCCTTGACTAAGTCAAGGGATTCACTGCGCTATCGGCTGGCACATATGCGTCCTGTCCGAGAAAGGACAGGAAACCGGCTCTTGTGACCGATCCGTGGGTGGCCCGGGTGACCGAGTCGCCGCCCCCGCTGGACCGCGCTGGACCACGCTGGACCGCGCTGGACCGCGCTGGACCGCGCTGGACCGCGCCCGACCACGCTGAACCACGCTGAACCGCGCTGGACCTCGCCCGACCTCGCTGGACCGCGCTGGACCGCGCTGGATGGCGCTGGATGGCGCTGGACGCCCCGCGCGTTCCCACACGGTGGGTTCACCCACGGTGTTGTGGGTTCCTGACCCGTGTGAAGGGTACGGAACCCACAACACGATGGGTGAAC